>JAZLIS010000012.1:0-45453 GCA_045617505.1 Bacteroidales bacterium
CCGCCCTGCCCTGCCTGCCCGGAGCAGGAGGTCAGCGTCAATGCCAGGATTATGCAGAAAAGAATTGTCATCGTACTCAAGCCCGTTCTCCGCAGGCATAAAAAGTTGTTGTGCGGCAGGCAGGTCTTCTGACTTGTTCCTCCGGCGCCTTCCCGGGCCCTGGCCCAGTGGCATGGAGTGCCGGATTATCCTTGAACTTACAGCAGCGGGGACTGTTCAGGACTCTCACCTGATTCCCTTGACGAGTCGCAATGCTGCGCCAAAGATACGATAAATATCTGTAGTAAAAAATCTGCCGGCCCTTTTCCGGGTCGGCAGCTCTCAAAATATTCAGATAATCCGATTAGTCAAACTTCTGATTGAGGAGTTCCATAATCTTGATGGCTGCAGTGGCAATCGGGGTACCGGGACCGAAGATTGCGACAGCGCCGTCACGATAGAGTTCATCGTAATCCTGTGCCGGGATAACACCGCCGACAACTACGAGGATGTCTTCGCGACCGAGTTTCTTGAGCTCGGCAATGATCTGAGGAACGAGTGTCTTGTGACCTGCAGCAAGAGAAGATACACCGACGATGTGAACGTCGTTCTCAACAGCCTGCTTTGCAGCCTCTTCCGGAGTCTGGAACAGAGGCCCCATATCAACGTCGAAACCGCAGTCAGCATATCCGGTAGCAACAACCTTGGCGCCACGGTCGTGACCGTCCTGACCAAGTTTTGCAATCATTATACGAGGCTGACGGCCCTCTTTCTTTGCGAAATCGGCAACCATCTGCTTGGCCTGCTCAAATGCAGAATCATTCTTCACCTCTGAAGGGTAAACACCTGTATTCATACGGATAACAGCTTTATAACGTCCAACAACTTTTTCGCAGGCATCTGAAATCTCACCGAGAGTAGCGCGAACCTTCGCAGCCTCTACGGCAAGTTCAAGAAGATTGCCGCTCTTTGTCTCTACAGCCTTGGTGATGGCGGCGAGAGCTGCCTGAACCTTGGCTTCGTCACGGTTTGCACGGAGTTCCTTGAGGCGTGCTATCTGGCTCTCGCGAACCTTGGTGTTGTCCACGTCAAGAATCTCGATAGGATCCTCGTGGTCAAGACGATATTCGTTGATACCGATAATCTTGTCGTTGCCTGAATCGATGCGGGCCTGCTTGCGTGCGGCGGCCTCCTCGATACGAAGTTTGGGGATTCCCGTCTCGATTGCCTTTGCCATACCGCCGAGCTTCTCCACTTCCTCGATATGCTCCCAGGCGCGGTGAGCGAGGTCGTTCGTCAGACTCTCGATGTAATATGAACCGGCCCAAGGGTCGATTGACTTGCAGACAGAAGTCTCTTCCTGAATGTAAATCTGTGTATTTCGCGCGATACGTGCCGAGAAGTCGGTAGGAAGCGCGATTGCCTCGTCGAGAGCATTGGTGTGAAGGCTCTGGGTATGTCCGAGAGCTGCACCCATAGCCTCGATGCAGGTACGTGCAACGTTGTTGAAGGGATCCTGTTCGGTGAGTGACCAGCCTGAAGTCTGGCAGTGTGTACGGAGAGAGAGGCTCTTCGGGTTCTTGGGGTTGAACTGGTTGACCAGTTTCGCCCAGATCATACGGGCTGCCCTCATCTTGGCAATCTCCATAAAGTGGTTCATACCGATTGCCCAGAAGAATGAGAGACGGGGTGCGAATGCGTCAACCTCGATGCCTGCCTTGATACCGGTACGGAGATATTCCAGACCGTCGGCAAGGGTGTAGGCCATCTCTATGTCATTGGTTGCACCCGCCTCCTGCATGTGATAGCCGGAGATTGAGATGGAGTTGAACTTGGGCATATACTTGGAAGTGTATGCGAAGATATCTCCGATAATGCGCATCGAGAACTCAGGGGGATAGATGTAGGTGTTGCGGACCATGAACTCCTTGAGAATGTCGTTCTGGATGGTACCTGCCATCTCTTCGAGTTTCACGCCCTGCTCCAGACCGGCGACGATGTAGAACGCCATAATGGGAAGTACGGCACCGTTCATTGTCATTGAGACGGACATCTTTCCGAGAGGAATCTGGTCGAAGAGGACTTTCATATCCTCGACGGAGCAGATGCTCACGCCAGCCTTTCCTACATCACCCACAACACGGGGGTGGTCGGCATCATATCCGCGGTGAGTAGCAAGGTCAAAAGCCACTGAAAGGCCCTTCTGACCTGCCGCAAGGTTGCGGCGGTAGAAAGCGTTGGACTCTTCAGCCGTGGAGAATCCGGCATACTGACGGATGGTCCAGGGCTTGTTGACGTACATTGTTGAGTAAGGGCCACGGAGGAAGGGAGCTATACCTGCAGCATAGTTCAAATGCTCCATCCCCTCAAGATCAGAGGCAGTATAAAGAGGCTTGACAGTCACTTTTTCGGGAGTAACCCAAGGTTCCGCAGCTTTCTTGCAACCGCAGGATTCGGGAGCTGCGCCTTTGTATTCTATATCCTTAAAATCGGGTCTCATCTTTTCGCTGTTTTATAGTTCCTTTATTCCCAATGCCTTCTGGTACTCCTTGAGAGTATCCAGGACATTGCATTTGACGTGGATGTAGTTCTTGACACCTTCCGCTTCCAGTGCGGGACGGCACTCGGGATCACCGGCAACAACTACGATAGCCTTGCCTCCGACTGCCTTTGCAATTGCGGGAACCGCATCTGCGTACTCGTCATCGGCGGAGCAGGCCACAATGATATCGGCTTTGGCTGCAAGAGCGGCCTTCACGCCTTCTTCAACTGTCTCGAAGCGGTTGTTATCGACCACCTTGAACCCTGCAACCGCAAAGAAGTTGCAGCTGAACTGGGCACGGGCGCGGCACATTGCCAGATTGCCGAAAGTGAGCATAAATGCCACGGGCTGTTTGCCGCTCCTGTCGGTTGCGAGGCGAAGCGCCTCGAAAGGCTGCGCTCCACGGTATTTTGCAAGAGGCTCGGCCAGTTTCTCTCCGCAGCAGGCGGGAGTTTCACCACGGGTGACAATCTCTTTCGTGATTTCATCGGTGGCCTTCTCCAGGAAGTTGGGGTACTGGTTGGAACCGAGGATGGTCTTGCGGCGGGTTGCGATGGCCTTGTCTTTCTTGTCGGCTACGGCCTTGATCTGCTCCTGAACGAAGCCGGCCTTGAAGGCTGCAGCATATCCACCCTTCTCCTCAACGGCCTTGAAGAGCTTCCAGGCTTCGTTGATGATGCTCTGAGTCAGGTTCTCCACATAGTATGAACCCGCAGCGGGGTCGGTGACCTTGTTGAAGCGGGATTCCTCTTTGAGGATGCTCTGGACGTTGCGGGAGATACGATTGGAGAATTCACCCGGCTTGCGGAACGAGTAGTCGAAAGGAAGGACTTCTATCGAGTTGACTCCGGCGATTGCGGCACTCATTGCCTCAGTGGTGTTGCGGAGCATATTGACGTATGCGTCATAGACTGTCTGATTCCAGGTGCTGGTCACCGCGTGGATGTTGATTTTCCTTGCGCAGTTGCACTCCACTCCGTATGCCTTGACGATATTGGCCCAGAGGACACGTGCAGCGCGGAATTTCGCGATTTCCATAAAGTATGTGCCTCCGATTCCGAAGGTGAACTTGATGCGGCGGGCCGCTTCGGTGGCATCTATACCCTTGTCGGTGAGAGCTGCAAGATATTCGTTACCGACAGCAAGCGCAAATGCAAGTTCCTGAACGCAGCTGCTTCCGGCATCGTTGAAGTCGTAGCCTTCGACGTTGATCACTCTGATTCTGGGGTACTCTGCGACAAGTTTCACTATTTCAGCGAGATAATCGTATGCTTTGGCCTCGCAGAAACCTCCGCGGGTAGTGAGCATATGAAGAGGACTGAAATCGAATGATGCGCGGACATCTTCGGAAGCGACTCCCTGTTTCTTGACGTATGCGAGGAAATTTGAAACAAGCTCCTTTCCTCCCTTGACGCAGCACTCGCAGAAGTTGATTTCAACTGCGGGGATGACGATACCTTTCAGAAGTTCGGCGAAGTCGGCCTCGCTGAGTCCCTTGGCTGCATCGATGCAGAATCCTACGGATTCAACGCCCTTTGCCAGGCCGTCAAGTGCCTGACGGTTGGCCTCCTTCACGCCGTTGCACAGGCAGTAATCCTGACGGGTAAGCCAGTTGTTGTCTGATTTGGTACCCCTTACAAAAGGGAACTGACCGGGCGCGGTCCCGAGGAACTCAAGCCCTTCCAAATTTTCAGCGCGATAGTAGGGACGCACTGAAAAACCCTCGTCGGTACGCCATACGAGCTTTTTCTCATAGTCGGCACCCTTGAGGTCCTTCGTAATTACCTCCTCCCACTGCTGTGTCGATACAGGAGGGAATTCAGTAAACAATTTGTTAGCCATTTCGTATTATTTTTTAAGTATTGTGTTATTTTCTATCTCTCAAAGTTATGGTTTATTTCCATCTTTAGGAAATGAAATAGTAAACATTTAATCCACCTCGTCGGCAAAGCCCACTTTTTCGGGGTATTTCCCTGATGCCGGGGTGTGTTTGTAGAATCTCTGCACCGCCAGCATATCCGCCTCCGCATCCTTGGTGAGCGGGAAAGGTTCGCCTCTGGTGATATATCTGTTCTTCCAGTCGTAATAGCCGAGATAGACGGGAGCGCCCGTCAGGCGGGCAAGAATGTGAAATCCGCTCTTCCACCTCTTCACCTTCTTCCTTGTCCCCTCCGGAGCGAGCGCCACGTGGAACCGCTCCTTGCTCCTGAGCTCCTCAATTGTATGCTTGAGAGCCCCCGCCCCGCGCGAACGATCCACGGGTATCGCCCCCAACCACTTCAGGACGGGCGCGAGAGGCCATTTGAAGAACTCCTTCTTCATCATCACGTTGGGAGTATCCCCAAGTGCTTTCATATAGAGATAAAAGACGAAATAATCGGCAATGCAGGTGTGCGGGAATCCGAGTATTATGCATTTGGGGGCATCTATGGGACGGTCGTCTATCTTCCATCCCCAGACTTTGCAGAGCAGAAACCTCGCGAACGACGCTCTCATCACTGTGCCTCCTCCGTATTATCGACGTCGGAGCGGAGGTTCGTCCTGATAAACTTCTGTCTCACAGGCGTGTTGTTGCCCATATAGAACTCTATCAGGTCGCTGATTTTATCCTCACCTGTCAGCCGGACCTGCTCAAGTCTGATGTTCTCCCCTATGAAACCCTTGAACTCGTCGGGGGAGATTTCACCCAAACCCTTGAACCTGGTGATTTCGGCATTTTTGCCCAATTTCTTCAATGCCGTCTCCTTCTCGGCGGAGCTGTAGCAGTAGAAGTTCTGTTTCTTGTCCCTTACCCTGAAAAGAGGGGTCTGAAGGATGTAGAGATGGCCCGAACGGACAACGTCAGGATAGAACTTCAGGAAGAATGTCAGCAGCAGCAGGCGGATATGCATTCCATCCACATCGGCATCGGTGGCAATCACTATATTGTTGTATCTGAGCCCCTCCACGCCATCCTCTATGTTGAGTGCGGACTGCAGCAGGCATAGCTCCACGTTCTTATCCACATAGAGATCCTTCTTGGAAGCCTTGGCGCAGTTGAAAGGCTTGCCCATCAGACTGAATACCGCCTGAACATTGGCATCACGGCTTTTTGTGATGGATCCGGATGCGGAATCACCCTCCGTAATGAAGATGGTGGTCTCCTCGGAAAGAGAATTTCTGTCGCCGTAATGCACCCGGCAGTCCCTGAGTTTCTTATTGTGCAGGCTGGCTTTCTTCAGCCTGGCCTTTGTCTTCTTGCTGATGGAGGAAATCGCGTTGCGTTCCTTCTCCGAATCCTCGATTTTGGCCTTGATTATCTCCGCAACGTCAAGATGCCTGTGCAGATAGTTATCCAGATCGGTGGAGAGAAAGTCCGTCATAGCCTTGCTGATGGTCTGTCCGTGAGTGCCGTCCTGCTTGTTCTGCCACATATATTTGCTGCCGAGCTGGACCTTGGTCTGACCCTCGAATTCAGGCTCCTGAATCCTCACGCTCACCGCCCCTATTATGGACTGGCGGATATCCACGGGGTTGTAGTCCTTCTTGTAGAAATCCTTCAGCACCTTGGCCACGGCCTCCTTGAAGGCGGCAAGATGAGTTCCGCCCAAAGTGGTGTTCTGGCCGTTGACGAAGGAGTAGATGTTTTCACCGTAGCCTCCGCCGTGGGTAAAGGCTATCTCTATGTCATCCGTCTTGATATGAATCGGCTCATAGAGGGGTTCCTCCTCGATACTTTCGTTGAGAAGGTCCAGAAGTCCGTTCTCGGACTTATACTCACGTCCGTCAAAGTCGAGCCTGAGCCCCACGTTCAGGTAGGCATAGTTGCGGAGCATCGTCTCGATATATTCGAGATTGTATTCGTACGGTTCGAAAAGGGTATCATCAGGGACAAAGGAAATCAGGGTGCCGTTGCGCTCCTTCGTGGGCTGCACCGTGAAATCGGGGGTCACCAGCTTCCCTTTTTCATATTCCAGACGCAGCGTCTCCCCGCTTCTGAAAGACTGCACTATGAAAGAGGACGAGAGGGCGTTGGCAGCCTTGAGGCCCACACCGTTCATTCCCACTGATTTCTGGAAAACCTCGCTGTCGTATTTCGCGCCGGTGTGCAGTTTGCTCACCGCTGCGTCGAGGTTGTTCAGACCTGTCTTCTGGTTCACGCCGAAAGGAATCCCCCGCCCGTAGTCACGGATTGTGATGCGCTTGTCTTCAATGTGGATGTCTATCACCTTGCCGAAGCCCATCGAGAACTCGTCGATGGAGTTGTCGATGATTTCCTTCATAAGGACATACATTCCGTCGTTGGGAGCGGTTCCGTCCCCCAAGCGGCCGATATACATACCGGGCCTGAGCCTGATATGTTCGATGTCTTCAAGATGGGTGATGCTGTCATCCCCGTATTCGTTCTGAGGGATATTCAATTCGTCGTCAATCTCTTTCATTCTGGCAGAAATTATTCCGTAAATATAATCATTTCTGGCCAAACACGAGGTATTCGGCGATTTGGACAGCGTTCAGGGCGGCTCCCTTGCGAATCTGGTCACCACTGAGCCAGAAAGTGATGCCGTTGGGGTTCGCTATATCCTTGCGGATTCTTCCCACAAAAATGTCATCCTTGTCCGCAGTGAAGAGCGGCATCGGGTAGGTCTTTGTCTGAGGGTCGTCGCATAGGGTGACACCGGCGGCAGAGGCCATCGCCTCACGCACCTGAGCCACGGAGAGGGGCTTTTCAGTCTCGACCCAAACCGCCTCGGAATGTGAACGCAGGACAGGAATCCTGACGCACATCGCGCTGCACTCAACATCGGAGTGAAGAATCTTGCGGGTCTCGTTGAACATCTTCATCTCTTCCTTGGTATAGCCGTTGTCGGTGAAATCATCAATGTGGGGGATAGCATTGTATGCCAGCTGATAGGCGAATTTTGACACAGTTACGGGGTTGCTCGCGGCAAGGTCGCGGTGCTGCTGCAACAGTTCCGCCATTGCGCTTGCCCCGGCTCCTGATGCTGACTGATAGGAAGCCACGTGAATCCTCCTGATATGGGAAAGGGCCTCGATGGGGGCAAGGGCGACCACCATCATAATGGTGGTGCAGTTGGGATTGGCAATGATTCCCTTAGGACGGTTCAATGCATCCGCCGCATTGCACTCCGGCACCACGAGAGGAACGTTATCATCCATACGGAAGGCGCTGGAATTGTCTATCATCACCGTTCCGTGCTTCGTTATGGTCTGAGCAAACTCCCTGGAGGTGGAGGCCCCGGCGGAGACAAAAGCTATATCTATACCCTTGAAATCGTCATTGTGCCTGAGCTCCTTGACTTCCAATTCCTTACCGCGGAAATTGTATTTACGCCCCGCACTGCGGGACGATCCGAACAGGTGGAGTTCATCCACAGGGAAATTCCTCTGTTCCAATACTCTCAAAAATTCTTGACCTACGGCGCCACTCACGCCGACTATTGCTGCCTTCATAACTGTTTATTTTTCCGATTGTTCCGTTTCTGAAAAAAGATGTTTGCTCAACTCCCTGAGCGCGTGAATTTTGTCATCCCTGTGCACAAGGAATGAGATATTGTTGTCACTTCCTCCGAAGGAAATCATCCTGACAGGGACATCCTGCAACGCTTCCATAGCGCGTGATTCGAATCCGACGTTCTTCCAGTCCATATCCCCGACAACACAGATAATGCACATATTGCGATCCACCTTGACGGTTCCGAATTTTTTCAGGTCCTGAATGATTTCTGTCAGATGGCTTGTGTCATCAATGGACATTGAGACTCCCACCTCCGAGGTACAGACCATATCGATTGAGGTGCGGTAACTCTCGAAAATCTCGAAAACTCTCCGCAGGAAGCCGTATGCGAGGAACATCCTGGAAGATATGATACTGATTGCAGTAATGTCATCCTTGGCGGCTACAGCCTTGATGGTTCCCGGTTCGGGGACATTGTTGATGAGCGTACCCTGAGCCTGCGGCTGCATCGTGTTCAGCAGACGGACGGGAATATTGGAGAACTTCGCCGGCTGGATGCAGGTGGGGTGGAGAATCTTCGCCCCGAAATAGCCCAGCTCCGCAGCCTCCTCAAAATGGAGATGACGGACAGCCCTGGTCCCCTCGACAATCCTGGGGTCATTGTTGTGCATACCGTCAATGTCCGTCCAAATCTGTATTTCAGAAGCACCCACCGCGGCTCCGATAAGGGAGGCGGTATAGTCCGACCCTCCTCTTTGGAGATTATCCACCTCCCCGGCGCTATTCATACAGATAAAGCCCTGGGTGACGAAGAGATCGGCATCGTGATGTTGCTTGAGTAATTTTGACAGATTGCTCCGGATATGCCTGGTGTCGGGCTCACCGAGAAGATCCACGAGCATAAAGTCGAGAGCCGGCAGCAAGACCACATTCACTCCCCTTTCCTGAAGATAGAAGGTCATTATATGTGTTGACATCAGTTCTCCGAACGAGAGCAGGATTTTCTCCTCCTTCACGGCGAAGGGCTGGCTTGTCATAGCCATCATCTGGGAGAAGGCGCCGTGAACGTATTCCCAGGCCTTGTCCCTGTATTCTTCCGTGGAATAAAGTCTGTCTATCTGGACTTTGTACTTGCCTTCCAGAGCGGAAATTATGCTGCTGGCACTCTCAATGTTGTTGTTGTAGAGATATCCCCCTATTTCAACAAGGGTATTGGTGGTACCCGCCATCGCCGAGAGGACCACCAGATTCTGTTCCCCATTGCAGATAAGGTCTGCAACAGCCTTGAAGCCCGCGGCGGAGCCTACCGACGTTCCGCCAAATTTCATTACCTTCATATCCTGTTAAACTAGTTTTCCTATCAATTCGTTACGTTCTCCTTCAAGCAGATCGACAACAGGCAGTTCCACCATCGTATAGCACCCGGGCTTCTGTCTGCAGGCAGCCCTCGCCGCACAGACCATCACCTGAGCGGTCAGGGCCGGATTGTTGATTTTCATATTGAACTCGAACTGCTGGTTGTGAGTCCTGCCGGAAACTCCCTTACGGACCATATTGACTCCGTGCCCAACGTCGTTGAGTTCAGCCACGCAGGGGACCGGAATCACGTATGTCTCGTCATCCACAAAATAAGGGTCTGAAGCAATGGCTTTCCTTGCGGCCTCGAAGTCCGCACCCTCCTCCAACTCCACATAGACCATACGGCGGTGCACCCCGGTCCCTACAGGAATGGTGAGGCTCAAGGCATCCTTCACTCCATCGACGGCCTTTGCAGCCACAGAGTGACCCATTGAGCGGCCGGGGCCGAAATTGGTGTAGGTCAGCCCCTTGGGTGCCATAACCATCATAAGTGCCCGAATCACGGAATCGCTTCCCGGATCCCAGCCGGCGGAAATGACGCTGACCGCCCCCATCTGCTTTGCAAGAGGATCCAGACACTCCCTCAAAGAGAGAATCTCCGGATGAATGTCGAAACTATCGACGGTGCTGATACCCAGTCCGAGATATTCTACCGCTGTCTGACACACTCTTCGCGAGGGGACAGAAAGTATGGCCACGTCAACGTGTCCGAGATCCTTCACATCGGAGACGACACTATATCTTTCAAGTTCGGGAAACCCTTCGGATGAACCGCTCCGACGCACCACGCCGGCGCACTCCATATCGGAAGCCGCCTCAACGGCCTCAAGGACACATCTTCCGATGTTTCCATAACCAACTGTCGCTACCCTAATCTTATCCATTGCAATCGTTTTTAAATTCTTCAACCAGCCCGGCGGAAGCGGGAACAAGCGGCAGACGGAGATAATTGCCGCACAGGCCGTTCACACTGAGCAAAGCCTTTATTCCCACCGGATTCCCCTCTCTGAAAAGAGGTTCAAAATATTTCGTCATTGCAGCGTCGGCCTGCACAGCCTCCTTGCCGGAAGAGTGGACAACCTTTGCCACCTGCCCGGGGAACATATTGGAAATCACCGAAATCACTCCCCACCCACCGGCGGCCATAATATCGCAGGTAAGGGCATCATCGCCGGAGAGTACAACAAACTCTTTCGGACAGAGTGAGATGAGTTTCCGTATCTGGTCGATTTTTCCGGATGCCTCCTTGATGCCGACGATGGAGGGACATTCAGAAGCCAAACGGGCCACCGTTTCAGGCAGAATGTTCACCCCGGTGCGGCCGGGAACGTTGTAAATGAAGAGAGGCCTGGGACTTGCCGCAGCAAGTGCCTTATAATGGCAGTATAGGCCCTCCTGATTGGGTTTGTTGTAGAAGGGGGTGACCACAAGCAGGGCGTCGAAACCGGAGAAATCCTCGCTTCCGAGAGTTTCGGTCATCAGTGCCGTATTGTTGCCTCCGAAGCCCAGTATCAAAGGAACCATACCGGCCGACTCGTCAAGGACAATCTTCCTTACCAGAAGTTGCTCCCCACGACTGAGGGTAGGAGTCTCGGCGGTTGTGCCGAGCACACAGAGAAAATCGATGCCTCCGTCTATGTTGTGACGGATAATCTTCCGCAAAGCGGTCTCATCGACAGCGCCCTCGGCTGTAAAAGGGGTCACAAGTGCCGTACCCGCACCTTTGATTCTTACATTCATATATTCTAAAATCCGAACAAATCCTTCATTGTCAGAAGACCGGTGTGATCTGTCGTATATTCCGCCGCCAAAACCGCACCAAGAGCGAACCCGCTCCTGTTTTTGGCCTGATGTGTGATTGTAATAACGTCAGCGTCACTTTCATATCTCACGGTATGTATGCCCGGAACCTCTCCTTCCCTTACGGAAGAGACAGGGACCCTTTCAACCCTCCTGACCGCCTTTTCGATATCCGCGGCAAGAGTGAGAGCCGTACCGCTGGGGGCATCGAGCTTGTGGATATGGTGAATCTCCTCCATCGAGACATCATACCCCTCAAAGCCGTCCATAATCCCGGCCAGAAATCTGTTCACTGCAGAAAAGATTGCTACCCCGACACTGTAATTGCTTGACCAGAAGAGAGTATGGCCACTTCCGCAAAGTTTCTCCATCTCCTGACGGTGGTCAGAGAACCACCCCGTAGTGCCGCTTACGACCTTAACTCCCGCCTCAAAGGCACGTCTGACATTGCCATACGCTGAGGAAGGGGCTGTAAATTCGATAGCCACGTCGGCAGAGGCGAACTGCGCGCTGCCGATTGCCTCCGGATTATCCACATCAACCGTGCAGACAATCTCATGGCCTCGCGAGAGAGCAATACGCTCAATCTCGTGACCCATCCTGCCATATCCTATCAGCGCAATTTTCATATTGTCAGAATTTGAGGCCGCTGAATCCCATAAAGGCAAGAGCCATAATACCCGCGGTGAGCAGGGCAATGGGGACGCCTTTGAACGCCTTGGGGACATTGCTCAGTTCAAGCTGCTCCCTGATTCCGGCGAAAAGCGTGATAGCCAGACCGTAGCCCAAAGCGGTGGCAACCGCGAAGACAACCGAGTGACCCAGCCCGAGCATATGGGGCCCCGCACCGAAATCGTATTCGTTGGTTACAACCTGAATCGCCACGCCGAGAACCACGCAGTTGGTGGTAATCAGCGGGAGGAAGATTCCCAAAGCCTGATAGAGAGAGGGGCTGATTTTCTTGAGGATAATTTCCACCATCTGCACAAGGGCCGCTATCACGAGGATAAAGCTGACAGTCTGCAAAAATTCTATCTTCCAGGGAATCAGCACATAATATTGAAGCAACCAGGTAAAGAGGGTCGCCATTGCCATTACAAAGGCAACCGCGGCCGACATTCCCACTGCGGTGGAGACTTTCTTTGATACGCCGAGGAATGGGCAGATGCCCAGAAATTGCGCCAATACAATGTTATTGACGAATATGGCGGTTATGAATATGAGTACTATTTCCATAATTACGCTTTGTCAGATGAGGTTAATTTCCTGAAGGCCACCATCAGATAGGCCAAAGTGATGAAGCCGCCGGGAGCGAGGACGAAAGCCAGCGCCCCGTCGGCCGGAAGGAACTTGAATCCGAATGCGGAGCCGGCCCCGATAATCTCACGGACCAGTCCGATTGCGGTGAGGGCGATGGTAAAGCCCAATCCCACACCTATGCCGTCGAGAGCGGAATCACCCACGGAATTTTTGTTGGCGAAAGCTTCCGCACGTCCCAGAATTATGCAGTTGACCACAATCAGGGGAAGGAAGATTCCAAGCGCCTCATAGACTGCCGGGACGTATGCCTGCAGAAGCAGTTGCACGATTGTAACGAAAGAGGCGATAATCACTATGTAGCAGGGAATCCTGACCTTGTCAGGAATGAATCTGGCTGCAAATGAAATCACTATGTTGGAGAGCAGCAGGACACATAAAGTCGCAAGGCCCATACTCATACCGTTGATTGCCGAAGTCGTCGTTCCGAGCGTCGGACACATTCCAAGGACAAGGACGAAAGTCGGATTGTTCTTGGCAATGCCGTCAATCATAATCTGAAGTTTACTGTTTCCGCTCATTTGTTTCCGATTTTTTTAAAAACGCCATACGCACTCTCCACACCCTTGAGGAACGCCCTTGAAGTGATTGTGGAAGCCGTGATTGCATCAATGTCACCACCGTCGGCCCGGACTGCGAGTCGGGTGGTTGCGGGGTTCTTTCCGACAATCCGGGCACGTGGGGGAGCAACCTGCCCCTCGGCATCCTGCGCAATTTTCGCCCCGAGTCCGGGAGTTTCGCTGTGGGAGATTATGGAAGTGTTGTAGATGATACCGTCCGCCGTGAAGCCCACCATCATCTGAATCTGTCCCCCGAAACCGCTGGTAAAGACCTTGACGGCATAGCCCACCGGCTCACCGCCTTTCCTTGCCACATAGACATCGCAATCGGCAATCTGAAGCACCTCTTCAGACGGCACATTGTCGAAAGAGGGCACCACCTTGGCAATTGCCGCATTGACCTTCGCCACTTCCGCCGCGGCGATGGGCTCCTTTGTCACCGAATAGGCCGATCCCAGAAGAAGGGCGCAGACCAGACAGATTGTCCCCAGCGCAAGGGCCATATTCCTGAAAGTTGATTCAGCCTTCATTTTCTCACCTCCCCAAACCTGTGGGGTTTGCAATATTTGTTAATAAGTGGAACCGTACAGTTCATTATAAGAATCGCGAAAGAGACTCCCTCGGGATAGGCCCCGAAATAGCGGATGAGCATTGTAATCAGACCGATGCCCACTCCGAAGATAATCTGCCCCTTGCAGGTCATGGGAGATGTCACGTAGTCGGTCGCCATAAAAATCGCTCCAAGAAGCAGACCTCCGTTGAAGAGATTGAAGAGGGGGCCGGTGAATGTATCGGGATTCACGCAGTGGAGTATTGCGGAGAAGAGTGTCGCAGTGCCGAGGATTGAAACAGGTATTGTGACTGTAATCACCTTTCTGGCAAGCAGATATATAAATCCTACCAGAAGTGCGAGTGCAGAGGCTTCTCCGGCGGAACCGCCGACTTTATAGAGGAAGATTTCCTTGAGTTCAAACTGCTGGACCGCACCTCCTTCGGCAATCACTCCCAGTGGCGTCGCTCCCGAGAAAGCATCGGGAACTGCCCAGTCCGTCATAATGACGGGGAATGAGACAAGCAAAAACACACGTGCAGCAATGGCCGGGTTGAAAATGTTCTGGCCGAGTCCGCCGAAGGTCATCTTGACCACCCCTATCGCGAAGAACGATCCGACCACGGAAATCCACCAGGGGGCGCAGGGCGGCATATTCAGTGCCAGCAGGACTCCCGTCACAGCCGCGGAGAGATCCTTGACAGTGGAGGCCTTCCCGAGTATGAAGCGCTCTATAAGATATTCTGTAACAAGCGCCGCAGCCACGCTCACACCAAGGGTGATGAGGAAGGGTACTCCGTAGAGCAGGGCGCTTACGACAACTGCCGGACAGAGGGCTATAAGGACATCCCTCATCAGCACAGCCGTACTTTTGGGGCTGTGGATATGTGGAGATGGTGATATCAACAATCTATTCATAGATATTATTTTTTACTGCGTGAACGTATAATCTTCATCACGTCCGCCTTAGCGGGGCGGATGGAATCGAGCAGAGGGATATTGGCGGGGCAGGTGTATTGGCAGCAACCGCACTCGATGCAGTCGAACACCCTCTCCCGCTCCAGTTCCACATTCCTGTCACCTGCACGGAACAGACGGCTCAACAGCCAGGGTTCCAGACCCATAGGACAGGCCTGAGCACACTTGCCGCACCTTATGCAGGCACTTTCAGGAGCACGGCGGGTCTCTCTTCCGGTCAGAATGGTAAAGGCTCCGTTGGCTTTCACGGTGGTGGCGTTCAGGTTTGCAACGGCCTTTCCCATCATAGGGCCGCCGCTGATGACCTTGACTCCATCCTCCAGTGTGACTCCGGCATATTCCAGAATGGAAGATATGGGCGTTCCGATTCTGACTTCAATATTGCGCTGGGAAACCAGCGTGCGGCCTGAAACAGTCACTATATTAGAAATCAAAGGTTTGTTTTTATAGACAGCTTCATATACCGCGTAGGCAGTGGCGACGTTCTGTACAACCGCACCTACGTCGATGGGCAGAGCTCCGGAGGGAACCTGCCTGTGTATAATGGAATCTATGAGCTGTTTCTCTCCTCCCTGCGGATATTTTTTCACCAGTTCGACAACCTCTATCCCCAGATGATTTCTGACAGAGTCCTTGAGGCAGCGGATAGCCTCTTTCTTATTCTCCTCGACTCCGATATAGCACCGGTCAACACCAAGAGCCTTCATAATCAGGGCTGCGCCCCTGACAATCTGTTCGGGACGCTCCCGCATCAGCCTGTCGTCGGAGGTGATATATGGTTCACACTCTGTACCGTTGATTATCAGGACCTCCGCCTTCTTGTCACTTGGAGGATTGAGCTTGACGTGGGTGGGGAAGGATGCTCCTCCAAGGCCGACGATTCCGCAATTGCGGACCTTCTCCACAATCTGAACTGCTGAAACGGCAGGTTCTGCGCCCACCTCCTCAGACCTGACAATTGATTCCTCCCACTCGTCCCCCTCGACCGTAATCACAACGTGAGGAACCGGATTGCCCGCGATGTCGGGCATAGGTCCAACCGACTTCACGGTACCGCTTACCGAAGAGTGAACAAATCCTGAAATGAACCCCGAAGGTTCTCCAATCACCTGCCCCACTTTCACCTTGTCGCCCACTGCGACAACCGGTGTGGCCGGGGCACCCAGATGCTGGGCCATCGATATTCCAACCTCCGGACAGAGAGGCATCTGCCCGATTGCCGCACAGGCAGCCAGTTTGCTGTCATCGGGATGGATACCGCCTATTCTAAACGTTTTCTTCATCTTGCTTGACTGTTACTACTGGTTTGGGGAAATTCACCGCCTGTATCGCCTTTGTCGGACAGGCATCGAAACATTTGCGGCACAACTTGCACTTTGAAAAATCTATATATGCGACATTGTCCGTCACGGTAATCGCTTCAAACTTACACTCTCTGACACATTTGCCGCAGCCTATGCAGCCCACGGAGCAGGCCTTGCGGGTGACGGCCCCCTTGTCCCTGTTGATGCAGGACACATAAACTCTCCGATTGCGGAACCCCTTTTCCCTGAGCTCAATCACACCTTTGGGACAAGCTTTCGCGCAGGCTCCGCAGGCTATGCACTTATCCTCATCGACACTGGCAATCAGCCTTTCAGGGTCAATGTGGATGGCATCGAACTTGCAGACGGCAACGCAGTCACCCAAACCAAGGCAGCCGTATCGGCAATCGGTGTCTCCACCGTAGAGGGAGGCGCTCACCCGGCAGGAAGCGCTTCCGTCATAGATACTGGTGCGGGGACGGTTGTCACAACCTCCGTTGCAGCGGACCACCGCCACTTTGGGATTTCCGCTCTCGGCTTCCTTTCCGAGAGCCCCGGCAACCTTCTTCATTGTGGCATCTCCTCCTACCGGACAGAAAAAACCCTTCATATCGGGTGCCTTGACCACATTTTCGGCAAAGGCGCGGCATCCAGCGAAACCGCATCCGCCGCAATTTGCTCCCGGCATAATGGACTCCACCTCATCTATGCGGGGATCCTCCTCCACTGCGAATTTGCGCGCCACAAAGTGAAGCACCACCGCAAAGAGAAGCCCAAGAACGACCAGACAGGCGACAGTCAGAAGAATTGTCATTAACATATCTTGATTCTTAATTGTTTACTGGTTCCATTGAAAACGTGAATATTCTCGAAAGCCTTCTCCTGAAAAGGGAGAGGACCGCATAATAAAGGGCCACCGTCCCGATTGCACAGAGGCCGACATACAGTTCCGGCAGGCCGGCAACGGAGAAGCCGGCGATTGCAGCAAGCAGCAACGCCAGGGGCGCGACGTACGCAAGCCAGACGGCACTTGTTCCCAAGGATGAACTCATAATCAGATTGACCCTGTCCCCGACTTTGCAGTCCGATGCAAGGAGGGAGAGCGAGAGAGGAATCTCTACAATTTTTGTCTCGGCGTCACCGGCGGCGCAGACGCTTTTAGCGTGGCAGGAGACACAGGCGGACTTGCTCAATATCTCCACACTGACGTGTGTTTCGGAGATATCGGTAACAACTCCTTCGTGCTCTATCCTGTCAAATCTATTCATCGCCCAGAAAACTGCTCAATTCATATTTCAACCCGTCGTATGATGACAGCCTGCCCTTGATGGAGCCGATTGACGCGGGTGCTGAGAAATAGACGGGAATATGGTTGTCGTCGTCACTCACCCAGAGGAAAATCTTCTCCCCACCCTGATAGGAGCCATCCTCCGACGCCCCGATTTTGAAGCCGCTGCCACCGCCCTCAACATCCTTGGGCTGGATGGCCAGAGCCAGTTTGAGTGTCTTGAAACGACCCGTTTTACCAACGGAACGCTCTTCCCTCCCTACAAGCCTGACACGGAGCCGCAGAATGTCGCGGTAGGGGGTCATCATCAGTTCGACTGGTTGGCCGCTCTCCTCCATCTTCTTGTAGTCCAGAACTCTGGCAAGATAGAGAGAATTGATTATATCCCTGAGGAGAATGCCTTCCGTATAGACGGTATCCTTAACGGGAGCACCCTTTTTCTCAATTTTGACCTTCACGCTGGAAAAATCGTCGTTCCAGTCAAGCCACGCCTCGGAGTGGTAGTTCTTCCCCTCGTTGGCTTCACGGTGAAACTTGACGGGAGGGATGGTGTCGTTGGCAAGGAACCAGGTCTCATAGATGTCCCTCATCTTGTAGAACGAATCCCAGAACTTGAAGGTGTTGATTCTGGCCTGCGCGTGAAATGCAGGTCCGCACGGGGAGTCTTCCCAGGGAGAGAGAGCCAGATTGACCTTTACCATATCTGCGGTAAAGAGGGCCTTGTATTCAACGACATATTCCAGATTCTCCCCCTCCTTGAAAGGAAGGTTATGTGCATACGCGGCTGTGAAGATTGACAGAAAAGCCAGAATTGCCGTGAATATATGGTGCTTTTTCATAAAAATCCTATGGTTCGAATTCATTTCCGGGGCCGAAATCCTGCATTGAATTGAGCCCGGACTGGGTGAATGCATACTGAGGTTCATCGTCATAATAGGCTTCACCGTCATTGACATCAACAAATCGCACCTCTGAACTGAGGAAGCGCATCTTCACGTCGCATACCTCACCGTTCCTGTGCTTTGCAATTATGATATCCGTCTCGCCGGGGAAAGTGGCTTCATCCTGCACCCCGAAATATTCCGGACGGTGGATGAACATCACTATATCGGCATCCTGTTCGATTGCTCCCGACTCCCTGAGGTCGCTCAACTGGGGCCGCTTGTTCCCACCCCTTATCTCCACGGCCCGGCTGAGTTGGGAAAGGGCGATTACAGGCACCTTCAATTCCTTTGCTATTGACTTGAGGGAACGGCTGATGGAAGCCACTTCCTGCTCTCTCATACCGCGAAGCTCGGGAGGACCGGCCATCAACTGCAGATAATCTATGATTATCATCTTCACACCGTTCTTCTCCACGAGACGTCTGGCCTTCGACCGGAATTCGTAGATGGAGAGGGAAGGTGTGTCATCTATCCAGAGCGGAGACTGGGAGAGTTTGTTAAGACCCTGATTCAACTGCGCCCATTCATCCTGAGTGAGTTTCTTCGCTCCCCGAATCTTGTCGGTACTCAGACCTGTCTCACTGACCATCAAACGCTTGACCAGATGGGTGGCGGGCATTTCAAGAGAAAAGACAGCTACCGGGACATTGTAATCCACGGCCATATTTCTGGCCATCGTCAGGACGAAAGCGGTCTTACCGACGGAGGGGCGTGCTGCAAGGATAATCAGGTCCGACTTCTGCCATCCGTAGGTGACCTTGTCAATGCCGGTATAGCCGGAAGGGATACCGCTGAGGCTGTCCTCTCTGGCCTGACTCTCCTCAATCTCGGCAATCGCCTGATTGATAATGCTCTTTATTGTCTCTGTCTCGCTGCGCATATTGCGCTCGGCAAGATTGAAGATACGCTGCTCCGCACTATCGACAAGATCATCAACAGGGAGAGTGTCGTCAAAGGCTTTCTTCTGGATATCGTATGAAATGGTGATAAGTTCCCTCTGGATGAACTTCTGGAGAAGGACCTTCGTGTGGTACTCCACGTGAGCCGCGGCTCCGATTTTGGTGGAGAGCTGACTCAAGTAGGCCATCCCTCCAACCTCCTCAAGCAGACCTCGCTTGGTCAATTCGTCGGAGACAGAGAAGATATCGACAGGGTCGTTTCTCTGGGACAATTGGGAAATAGCCTCAAATATTTTCCTGTGGGCATCCTTGTAGAAACAATCCGACTGAATCTGATCCAGGACGTCGGTCACTACATTGGGTTCAAGGAGGAGTGCTCCGAGCACAGCCTCCTCAATATCAATGGCCTGAGGGGGCTTGAGCCCTCCCATCTCCTCGCCGATTGAACCGATGTCAACCTTCTCCTGTCTCTTTCTGTCGGTCGTCTTTGCCATCCGTTACTCCTCTTCAAATTCAGAACTCACCAGAATGCGGCCGCAATATTCGCAGACTATGATTTTCTTGCTCTCCTTGATGTCAAGCTGCTTCTGAGGGGGAATCTTGTTGAAGCATCCGCCGCAGGCATCCCTCTTCACCGTAACGACGGCAAGATGGTTGTGGGCGTTGGACCTCACGCGGTCGTAGGCGACTATCATTCTCTGGTCAACCTTCGCCGCAAGCGCCTCCTTCGTCTTGAGAAGTTCCTCCTCCTCCTTTGCAGTCTCCTCGACAATAGTCTCAAGTTCCTTTCTCTTCTCTTCGAGGTCGGCGTTTCTCAACTCGAGAAGTTGCTTCGCACTGTCGGCGGCCTCTTTCTTTTCAAGAATGGCAATATCGTTCTCCTTGATTCTCTTCAAGCAGACCTGCTGTTCAAGTTCCTGGAATTCAATCTCCTTTGACAGGGAGTCATATTCACGGTTGTTCTTGACGTTATTCCTCTGCTCCCCGTATTTTTCAATTGCCGCCTTGGCGTTTTCGATGGAATTGCGGCTCTCGGCGTTTGCAGTCTCAAGGTTGCGGATCTCTTCGGCAATCTTGGAAATGCGGGTCTGCAGACCGGCTATTTCGTCCTCGAGGTCCTGAACTTCGAGAGGAAGCTCACCACGAAGCAGGTGAATTTTATCTATCTTACTGTCTGTCAGCTGAATTTTGTACAGAGTACGAAGTTTTTCCTCCATTGCGATGGCATCTGTTTCAGCCATATTTTTCTGAAGGGATACGAAAGTCTCCTTCTCGTCGATGGGAGTAGCGATTTTTTTTGCCTTGGTAGTAGCCATATTTGTTGATATATTGGTTTTTTTCTGTTTGAAGATTTAACCTGCAAAATTAATAAAAAAGTGCTACAAACTTGAGTATATTTCCTCCAGCTGCTTTTTTATTTTTGTCAGGCTCTCCACAACGGACATCCTTTTGTCCAGGCCTCCCCTGTCAGCGGCCAGACGCCGGGAGACACCGTCAAGTGTCATACCCTGTTCCTTGAGAAGGAACTGTATGGTTTTCAGACAATCCACATCTTCGGGATGAAACAGTCTGTTGCCTTTCGCATTGCGCTCAGGTCTGATGTATCTGGAGAAATATTTTGACCAATACCGCACTGCCGAAGTCTCCTGACCCAGCATCTGCGAAACCTCTCCGATTGAATATAAAAGTTTTGTGCTCATAGTCTCTTTATCAATCCATTGCTTGTCCGGTAGTCATAGCCGTCAGGTCCATCTCGCGGAAGGGAAACGGAGCAAGATCCCCGAAAAAGTAGTGGACGGGATCCTGACAGACACCATTTTTACGCACTTCATAATGCAGACAGGCGGCGAAACAGGTGCCCGAAACCCCAACCTTCCCCACCGGCATGCCCCGCTTCACAATGCTGCCCAGCCGGACGGAGAATTCACTCAAGTGCCCATATACGGTCTGATATCCGTCCTCGTGGGTTACCGTCACGGCATTGCCGAGCCCCCTCATGGAACGGGTCATCTCCGAGACGAATCCGTCCGCTGTGCAAAGCACCTCCGTGCCTATCGGAGCCATCAGGTCTATACCTTCGTGCATCATCGGCCTCTTGAAGAAAGGATTGTACTTCAAGCCGCAAGTGGCCCCGGTCTGGACAAGTTCAAGCCCCCTTATCGGAATCAGGGAAGGGATGCCGGTAGAACCGCCCTTCCTGCGGGGCAGTTTTCTCTGAATCTCCTCAAGAGCACCCCCTGCCATACCAACGTTGAAGTCCAGTTTATGGACCCTCGCATAAGCATCCCATATCATCTCCTCGGCAGAATTTTCCAACAGCCCTTCCAACTCCACGCCGGAAGAGTCATCCTCGGAAACCGGAGAAGGCAGGTCGGCGTTGAAGACATCCCTGTAGATGGTGCGGTCACGGATTTCCAAATCCGATATCACGTTCCCGACCATCTCCATCCTTTCAGAGAGTTCACGGTACTCCTCCTCAAGCATCCGGTTCTCCTCCTTCAGTTTCTTTTCGTTCTCAGTAGTCATTATCAGGGAGACGCTCAGATAACTGACCGCAATCACGCACAATCCGATTCCGATATACTTGAACACCAGAAGAAAGAATTTCATAATCCTTCCTGCAGGTATTCTCCATTCCAATATCTTTCC
Source organism: Bacteroidales bacterium (assembly GCA_045617505.1). GTDB lineage: Bacteria > Bacteroidota > Bacteroidia > Bacteroidales > UBA932 > Cacconaster. The sequence continues at coordinate 21,628 of JAZLIS010000012.1, forward strand.
AACGAACCGCCTCATCCTATCCTTTCCTTGACGGTTTGACAACCGAACGGTACTCTTCAAGAGTCATATCCGGATTGATGAAGTTGTACGGATTGAGATGCCGCCCCCTGTAGATGACCTCATAGTGAAGATGGACACCGGTGCTCTGGCCGCTTCTGCCCATCTTTGCAATCTCCTCCCCCTTGGTCACGGCCTGCCCCTCCCGGACCAGAATCGAGGAGAGATGCGCATAACGGGTCTTGTAACCGAATCCGTGGTCAATGACCACAAGGGAGCCATAGCCGTAGTATCCGCGAAGGACACTCTCGACCACACCGCTGCCCGCCGCATATATCGGTTCCCCCTTCTCCCCCCTGAAATCCATGCCGGAATGGAAGATTCTCACCCTCTTGATGGGATGGACCCTGTATCCGAAGGAGCTGGAGATGGCATTTCTGGATTTGGGAGCCACCGGATTGAGAGAAGGGACACAGGTGGCCATATCTCCGGCTCTTTTGGCAAGCAACTCGACGTCATCGAAGGAACGGGACTGGATATAGGCCTTTTTCGAAAGGATATCCATTGTCCTGGCCGCAGAGGCCATAACGTCGCTGTGATCAAAGCCCTCATATCTGTCATATCTGCCCTCGCCTCCGATACCTACACCCCTGACCTCGGGGGCAATCTCATCCATTCCGAAAATGGGACGATATACTATGTTGTCCCGGCGCTGAATCTCGGAGAGAGAGAGGTCCTGCTCCACCGCCTGCTGGCTCAGCAGTTCAAGCCTTGAGGCGAGTTTCCTGTTCTCACTCTCCAGATAGAGGGATTTCGGAGTGTGCAGGTCAAAGACATACGCGAAACCGTAGAAAAAAGAGCAGAACAGCAGCAGACAGAATATGCCGAGCCATCCCACAACCTTCTTCACTTTCCTGATATGGAGCCTTTTTACCTTCACTTTTCAACAGCGTATAATCAAGCGAAGTTAGACAATTGCAAATTATATTCCAAACGGCGGGAGCGCATCAGGCCGGAATCACTGAAAAAAGTCAGGAATTCATCATCCGGCAGAGAGGTCCAGTCCACTGTTTCGAGCAGGGAGCGGTTGGTCCCGAATTCCGGCCAGGAGGGGATATCCCTGTTCCAGAGACAGGCCTTCAGACACTCCTCGCAGCCGAAAGACCATCCTTTGCAATCCACGGGACAGACTTCCTCATCCGGGGCCTCGACCGTATGATAAGAGATGCATCTGCGGGCATCCAACCCCGTGGGGTCATCCAGAGCACCTCCGGGACAGGCAGCCCTGCATTTGCCGCAATCCCCGCAATCCGTGACAGCAAGAGGCTCGTGCGGAGGGAATTCCGACGGGGGAATATTGCAGATGATAACACCTATGATGGTCCTCAGTCCATACTTCGGGGAGATCAGAAAGCGGTTCCTTCCTATGAAACCGAGTCCGGCGCACGCCGCCCACCATCGTTCCAGAACGGGAGCGCTATCCACAAAAGGCCTGCCCTCAAAATCGGGACGGATTGACTTCAGATGGGAAATAATCTTGAACAGTCTGTCCTTCACCACTCTGTGATAGTCCTTGCCACAGGCGAACCCAGCCACACCACCTGCCGACTGACCGTATGGAGCAAGGAAACACAGTACCGACTGAGCGCCCTCCACAAGCAGAGAAGGGTCGAATCTCTTCTCAAGATTGCGTTTCATATATTCCATCCCCGCGAAATAGCCCCTCTCAAGACAATATGTGTAGGAGGGCTCACACTCCACGGCCCTCTGAACCTGAGCCACGCCGAAATCAAGGAACCCGAAGTCGGAAAACGGCAACTCAATCATCAGAATCTGTTCTTAGACAAACCTATACTTATCAATCTCCCGAAATCCCGCAAGAAAAGCCGCAATGTCCATCGGCTTCTTCCCAGCAAGCTGAAGTTTCAATATCCGAAGAGAACCGGTGCCGCATTTAACCTCAAGGAAACTCCTTCCGTCAGTGAAGATTGTCCCTACGGGTACGGAGGATTCTGCACCGTTTAAGGCGTATGCTTCGAATATTTTGACATTCAGCACCTTATCCTCAAAAGACAAAGTACCGTAGGCACCCGGGCAGGGACTCAGACCACGGACAAGCAGATTCACGGCCCTTGCACTGGCAGTCCAGTCGATCCGACCCGTCTCCTTTGTCAGCTTCGGAGCCGTACGGAGAGTGCGGTTGAAAGGCATCACCTGCTCCTGAAGCTTGACGGAACGATTCTCGATGGCATCCACAGTCTTGAGGACAAGGTCGGTACCCATCTTCATCAGTTTGTCGTGGAGAGAGCCGGCATCGTCATAATCCTCTACAGTACAGGATTCCTGGAAGATAATCTTACCTGTATCTATCTCCTGATCAAGCATAAAAGTCGTCACTCCGGTAAATTTCTCACCGTTGATGATGGCCCAGTTGATGGGGGCCGCTCCGCGATACTGGGGAAGCAGGGAAGCATGCAGGTTGAAGGTACCCAGAGCCGGCATCGACCATACTTCCTTCGGAAGCATCCTGAAAGCCACCACTACAAAAAGATTGGCGCGCAGGGCCGACAGAGCCGACAGGAATTCCGGGTCTTTGAGCTTTTCCGGCTGCAGGACCGGGATATTGTGTTCCACGGCATATCTCTTGACGGCGCTCTCGTTGACCTTCATCCCCCGCCCGCTGGGCTTGTCCGTGGCAGTGACAACTCCTACGACCTCAAACTCACTATGCACCAGAGCATCCAGTGGAGCCACCGCGAATTCTGGCGTTCCCATATAGACAATTCTGATTCTGGCACCGCTGCGGCTGAACCTGTTGATGAAACGGTGGTAAGCCTTGACCGTCTTTTTTGTCCAGAATTTAATCTGGTCCCTGTAGGTATCCAGATTGAACAGACCGGAATCCTGAGTGGATTTCCTCATCAGGAAGATGCCTATGGGCAGCAGCACGAGAGTGGAGACGATGGTCCCTTCAAACGGGGTTATGGAGCCGTTCTTGGCCAACCTCTTGCCGATGGTGTCGATGATGTAATAGACGATGAAGAAGAATACCGATATGATGACCGGAGTCCCAAGTCCCCCCTTCCTGATGATGGCTCCCAGAGGCGCTCCAACAAAGAAAAAGAGAAGGCAGGCCAGAGAGAGAGTGAACTTGCGGTAACTCTCTATGTCAATTCTGCGGGTGGGGATGACGTAACGTTCCCCCTCTCTTTCAAAAGTCTGGAGGGCTTCGACGCTGGTCGTACAGTGGTTTATCGCGTTGCGGACGGCCGACTTCCTGAGCGGAACAGAATCAAGAAGAGCATAAAGAGTATCCACCTTGACGCTGCCGGAAAGTTTCTTCGAGGCCTTATTGGCGGTGTCCAACTGGTAGCCGAAGGTGAGACCCGCGCTGTAGAGATAACGCCTGTGCTGGGCCGTTATCAGCGTATCATATACCCGCTGCAGAGAGTCCCTGTCCTGCATAAGAGTCTTCAGCCCCTTCGACATCACTTCATCACCGTAACGGTCCTCCTCGGAACGGGTGAAGCCGTAATTTTCGAGGGGGATGATGAGATTCTGCCTGTTGAAAGCGGTGCGGCTCAGTTCCAGAGCGGTATCCCTGTAGTTCATCTTGTTGGTCTCATCGTAGGAACATCCGTCATAGAGGTTGAATATCAGATTTTTCTTGTCCGGTGTAATCCTGATTGAGCCTGAATCCGCCAATGTCATCTTGGTGTTTCCTCCGGAGGTGGAGGTGTGGTCATAGACAATCAGGTTGTACATCATCCCTGTCTCGTCATTCACGGAATCAATCCTGAGGGTATAGCCGTCAATGCCGTCATAGAAGGTGCCGGCCGGAATCTTAATTTCCTCCTTGGTTCTGGCTATGTCTTCCCTCAACGTGTATATCTTGTTGTAGGAGAGAGGGACCAGATTGTTCGATACGAAAAAGGCCCCGACGCTGATTGCAACCGAAACTATGATGACCGGGAAGAGAATCCTCTGCAGGGAGATTCCCGCCGCCTTCATAGCGAGCAGTTCGTTGTGCTCCCCGAGACCTCCGAGAGTCATAATGGAGGCCAGCAGGGCAGCAAGGGGCATTGACAGGGGGAGAAGAGTGCAGGCACCCCATCCCAGAAACTCCAGAATGACACCAAGACCCAGACCCTTGCCGACAAGTTCATCAATGTACCTCCAGAGAAACTGTAGGGAGAGGGCGAACGTGACGACCAGCAGGACCGCGAAGAACGGTCCTATGAATGCAAGTATCAAGTGTCTGTCGAGTTTCTTCATCTGCCGTTATTTCGATGCGAGTTCCTTCAATACTGAGAGAGCCTGTGATATGGCGTCCGAGCTCTTTCCACCGGCTGTTGCCAGACCGGCGTTTCCGCCGCCGCCACCCTGAATGAGACGGGCCGCTTCCTTGATGTCGGTCTGCGCGTTCTTGCCGGAGTCAACCAGATCCGCGGTGTACATAAGCAGCATCTGGGGCTTGCCGTCGGAGACAAGGGCTGCAGCAACAGCAAGATTCCGAGCCTCTTTCTGAAGCATCACGGCTGCATTGCGGAGCATGCCGAAATCCGTATCCCCACCTTCGAGAGTCACTATCCTTCTCCCTTCTCCGTTCCCGGCCTTCGCAAGGATGCCGCTCTTCAGAGCAAGGGTCTTCTCCCTGGCAATCTGCTCCATCTGCTTGCGGTAGCCGTCATTTTCATCGACCAGCTTGCGGATGGCTCCCGTCAGGTCAGGAGCATTGTTGAAGAATGAACGGGCAGTCCTGACACTATCCTGAAGGGCATCGACGATTGCTTCCGCCTCCTCGCCCGTTGCAGCTTCAATCCGGCGGACTCCGGCGGCGACTGCACCTTCGGAAACAATCTTGAAAAGACCTATGTTTCCAGTGGCGCTTGTGTGGCACCCTCCGCACAATTCCACGCTGTCACCGAAACGGACGACTCTTACCGTATCGCCATATTTCTCTCCGAAAAGGGCCATCGCACCCATCTGACGGGCCTGATCCATTGTGGCGTTGCGGTTCTCGTCAAGAGGATTGTTCTGACGAATCAGTGCATTCACCCTCTTTTCAACCTGACGGAGCTGTCCGTCGGTCATTTTCTCGAAATGAGAGAAGTCGAAACGAAAATATTTGTCGCAGACGAAAGAGCCTTTCTGCTCCACGTGAGTGCCGAGAATCTCCCTCAAGGCCTGATGCAACAAGTGCGTGCAACTGTGGTTGTTGGCTATTGCCTGCCTTCTGGGGGCATCGACCACAAGGGTGAAAGCCCCGTTGCAGTCTGCGGGTATGCGCTCCGCTATATGGATTGTCAGGTTGTTCTCCTTGACTGTGTTGAGGATGGCGATTTTCTCTCCTGTGGAGGAGACTGCATATCCGCTGTCGCCTACCTCTCCTCCCATCTCTCCATAGAAGGGGGTACGGTCGAAGACTATCTGAAAGAACTCCTTCCCTTTAGCCTTGACCACTCTGTGTTTTGTCAGTTTAGCTCCTTCGACCACAGTGCCGTCATATCCCGTAAATTCCACTGTATCAGTGTCGTGCACATTCACCCAATCACCGTTCTCGATTGCAGTGGCGTTACGGGCGCGCTCCTTTTGCTTGCCCAGCTCCACGTTGAAGCCATCCATATCCACGGTATAGCCATTTTCTGCAGCGATAAGTTCCGTCAGGTCGATAGGGAAGCCGAAGGTGTCGTAAAGAGTGAATGCATCGGTACCGGCAATCCTTCCGGTCCCTTTGGACTTGGCCATAATGCTGTCCATCAACTTGATGCCCTTGTCAAGAGTGCGGAGGAAAGCGTCCTCCTCCTCCTTTATCACCTTCTCCACAAGTTGCTGCTGCTCCTTCAGTTCGGGATAGGCCTCGCCCATATCACTTATGAGCTGGGGGACGAGACGGCAAAGGAACGGCTCCTTGAAATCAAGGAAAGTGTAGCCATAACGGACTGCACGTCTGAGGATTCGTCGTATTACATAGCCGGCCTTGACGTTGCTCGGGAGCTGCCCGTCGGTTATCGAGAAGCTGATGGCGCGGATGTGATCCGCAATCACCCTCATCGCGACGCCCACTTGAGTTTCGGGCTCATATTTCTTGCCGCTCAACTGGGATATCTTGTCAATCATTCCGGTGAAGACATCGGTGTCGTAGTTGCTCTTCTTTCCCTGAAGGGCCATACAGAGCCTTTCCAGACCCATACCCGTATCCACGTGCTTTGCGGGGAGCAGTTCCAGAGAGCCGTTGGCCTTCCGGTTGAACTGCATGAAGACCAGATTCCATATTTCAATCACCAGATGATGGCCCTTGTTGACCATCTCCGCGCCGGGGACCTCTGCAATTTCCTCCTCGGAACGGAGGTCGATGTGAATCTCGCTGCAGGGACCGCACGGACCTGTGTCTCCCATCTCCCAGAAGTTGTCGTGCTTGTCGCCGGGGATGATGTGGTCTGCCGGGAGGTAGTTCAGCCAGAACTCCCTCGCCTCCTTGTCCTCATCCAGCCCGTCAGGGGCATAGCCCTCGAACACAGTGGCATAGAGTCTCTCCTTGGGGAGTTTATAGACCTCAGTGAGCAGTTCCCACGCCCAGGCGATGGCTTCCTTCTTGAAATAATCCCCGAAGCTCCAGTTCCCGAGCATTTCGAACATCGTGTGGTGGTAGGTGTCGTGACCGACCTCTTCGAGGTCATTGTGCTTTCCGCTTACGCGGAGGCATTTCTGGCTGTCCGCCACACGTTTGGCCGCCGTGGGGGCGTTGCCTAAAAATATGTCCTTGAACTGGTTCATTCCAGCGTTGGTGAACATAAGAGTCGGGTCGTTCTTGACGACCATCGGTGCCGACGCTACTACAGTGTGGCCTTTCGAAGCGAAAAAGTCAGTGAATGTTTTTCTTATCTCCTTGGATGTCATATATGTAATAATTTCTATTGTTCAGGATTGTGTTTGTATTTGAAGATTATGGCGAAAAGCACCGCCACAACCAATGAATATGCGGCAAATACATACCAGCTTGCCTGCCACCCGGCCATTCTGGCAACAGCCTCGGTCTCGATGGGATGCACGTTGACAAATGCATTGACCACAGCCTGAGCCGCAAGTGTCCCCACTGCAGCTCCTATTCCGTTGGTCATAAGCATAAAGAGGCCCTGTGCGCTGGAACGCATCGAAGTGTCGGTGTTCTGGTTGACGAAGAGTGAACCGGAAATGTTGAAGAAGTCAAAGGCTACCCCATAGACAACCATCGACAGCACGAAGAGCCATACACCCTCGCCCGGATTGCCCAGTCCGAAGAAGGCGAACCTGAGGACCCAGGCGAACATCGCGATGAGCATCACTTTTTTAATTCCCCATTTACGCAGGTAGAAAGGTATCAGCAGTATGCACAAGGTCTCGGAAATCTGGGAAAGGGATATCAGGATGCCGGAATGTTCAACTCCGAACGAATTCTGATACTGGGCGACTCCCCCGAAATCACCGAGGAAGGGGTTTGCGAAACTGTTGGTGATTTGAAGTGCGGCGCCAAGCAGTAAAGAGAATATGAAGAAAATGGCCATCCTGCTATCCTTGAACAGTTTGAATGCATCGAGTCCGAGCACTTCGGCAAAAGAGGTGGATTCCTTGCCCACAGCAGTGGCGGTGGGGCAGGAAGGAAGGGAGAATGCATAGCAACCCAGGACAATGCCTATGAAGGCGGATACGATATACTGGGCGGGTCCTGCCATATATCCCATCAGATCCACAAACCACATCGAGCAGATGAATCCCACCGTTCCGAAAACCCTGATGGGAGGGAAATCCTTCACCGTGTCCATACCTGCACGTTCCAGAGCATTGTAGGAGACAGAATAGGAAAGGGCCAGCGTGGGCATATAGAAAGCCACACTCAATGAGTAGAGAGAGAAGAGGATCCAAAGTTGGGGCTCATCTCCGGAAGTCATTCCGTAAAGACCGGCGGCCATCATAAAAATAGCCGCACTCAGGTGACAGAAACCGTAAATCTTTTGGGCCTGAATCCATTTGTCTGCTATTATGCCCATTATTGCAGGCATAAAAATCGAGACAATCCCCTGGATTGAATAGAACCAGCCGATTGACGAAGCAAGTCCGACGGAGCCGAGATATCTCCCTTGCGACGTGAGGTATGCGCCCCAGACGGCGAACTGAAGAAAATTCATCACTATCAGGCGTGTCCTCAAAACGTGTTGCTGTGCATTTGTTGCCATACTGTATCTTTTACTATTTTGGAGCGAGTCTGTAAAGCACCACAGCCACAATGCCGAATATTATATTGGGCAGCCAGATTGCCAGCAGCGGAGGCAGCGTCCCCGTATAGACAAACATCTGACTGAACCTCATGAAGAGTATATATATAAAGCTGAGTGCCAATCCTATACCTATGTTGATGCCGAGTCCTCCCCTCTTTTTTCTGGAGGAAAGCGAGACGGCGATGATTGTAAGCACGAATGCGGAGAAAGGGGTGGATGTTCTTGTGTATTTTTCAATCAGGGCGACCTTGACGCTCTCGTCACCCCTCATCTTCTGCATAGCTATCAGGTCGTTCAAATCACTTTGGGAGAGGCTCTCCACCATCTTCTGCCTGCGGTAGAAGTCCTTCAGATGCAGCGCCACTATCGTATCGGTCGTCTTTCCGTAACGGACAACCTCGCTCGGGCCGTAGAAGTCCCTGATATAGTAGTTCTTAAGTTTCCACCCGCTGAAAGTGGAGTCCCATTCCGCCGCATCGGCCGAAAGCTTGGACTTGACCTCGCCGTCCTTTATCGTCTCAAGAGTGAACTTGTAGGCGGTGTTGGACCACTGGCTGAACTGCTCGACATAGAGAAACTCCCCCGGGGCAATCTGATAGTGGATGTTGCGCTGATTGTTGGCCGCCGTCTGCGGCTTGATGTATTTGTTCTCGAATTCAAGCCTTTTCTGGTCGGCCGGAGGGATTATGTACAGGGCCAGAACTAGGGAGAACACGCACATAAATGCGGCGGAAGCCATATAAGGAACCATCAACCGCCTGAAACTGATACCGCTCGAAAGCATCGCCACAAACTCGCTGCGCTGGGCGAGCTTGGAGGTAAAGAAGATTGCCGAGACAAAGACGAAGAGCGGGGCGAAGCTGTTGAGAATCCAGGGGATGAATCCGCCGAAGTAGTCAAAGACAATTTCGTGCAGCGAGACATCGTGCTCCACGAATTTATCCACCTTCTCGCTCAAGTCGAAGACAATCACTATGACAATGGCAATGAGGATGGTGAAGAAGAACGTACCGATGAACTTCTTGATGATGTATTTGTCGAGTATGTTGATCTGCGGCTTCCTCATCCTTACAGTTTGTTATCCAGCTTTTTCACTGTCCCTTCCTTCCACCGCTTGAAATCTCCGGCGGCAATATGCGCCCTGGCCTGTTCCACAAGGTTCAGGTAGAAGGCGAGGTTGTGTTCGGTGGCAATCTGCGCCGCAAGCATCTCTCCGGCTATGAAGAGGTGCCTGACGTATGCCTTGGTGTATGTCCTGTCAACAAAAGACGTTCCGTTCGAGTCGAGGGGACTGAAATCGTCCGCCCATTTGAGGTTTCGCAGATGTATTTTTCCCTCCGAAGTGAATATCATAGAGTTACGCCCGTTGCGGGTGGGCATCACACAGTCGAACATATCGACTCCCCTTTCTATCGCCTCCAGCAGGTTGGCGGGGGTTCCCACCCCCATCAGGTATCTCGGTTTATCCTGAGGCAGAACCGGATGGAGGACTTCGAGCATCTCATACATTTTCTCAGTAGGTTCTCCCACTGCGAGGCCGCCTATTGCATAGCCTTCCCTGTCGAACGAAGCGGCATGCTCTGCGGCTTCCCTCCTCAGGTCGGGATAAATGCATCCCTGCACAATCGGGAAAAGGGATTGGTGATAGCCGTAAAGCGGTTCCGTCCCGTCGAAACGGCGGATGCAGCGGTCCAGCCACCTCTGTGTGAGCCTGAGGGATTTTTCCGCATACCTGCGGTCTGCGTCACCGGGGCAACATTCATCCAGCGCCATCACTATGTCCGCACCTATCATACGCTGGGTGTCCATATTGTTCTCAGGGGTGAAGATATGCTTCGAGCCGTCAATATGGCTGCGGAAGATGCACCCCTCCTCAGTGAGTTTACGGCTTTGGGCCAGCGAAAACACCTGAAATCCGCCGCTGTCTGTCAGGATTGGTCTGTCCCAGGAGATGAATTTGTGAAGTCCTCCCGCCTTGTTCAGTGTACTCAGACCAGGACGAAGATAGAGGTGGTAGGTGTTGCCGAGGATGATTTGCGCTTTTATGTCCTCCTTCAAGTCCCTGTGATACACGCCCTTGACAGAGCCCACCGTCCCCACGGGCATAAAAATCGGGGTCTCGATTTTCCCGTGGCCGGTCTCCAAGAGGCCCAGCCTCGCATTGGAACAGTCGTCTTTCTTCAGGAGTGTGAATTGCATAACTTGCAAAGATAATAAGATTCTGCATAAAAAAACCACCCTCGACGGGTGGCTTTTTTATATTCGGGCGCAGGTTTGCTATGCGTTGCCGGTCTTGCGGGGAGCCTGAACCTTCTTTGCGGGAGCGGCTTTGGAAGAGACCTTTCCTGCTGGTTTGGGGGCGACGGCCTTCTTTGCAGGAGTCTTCTTTGCAGGAGTTTTCTTAGCGGGAGCCTTCTTTGCAGGAGCTTCGGCAGCCTCGGCAGCAGCGCCTTCAGCGGCAGGAGCGGCGGGAGCGGCCTCGGCCTTCTTTGCGCGGCTACGGCGGGTTGCAGGCTTTTTGGCAGCCGGAGCAGCTGGAGCAACTACTGCAAATTCGTTGAAATCAACGAGTTCCATAATAGCCATATCCGCACCGTCACCTTCGCGGAAACCGTTCTTTACGATACGGGTATATCCGCCCGGGCGATCGGCAATCTTGGGAGCTACAACTCTGAAGAGTTCACTGACAGCCTCTTTCTGCTTGAGATAACTGAAGACAGTACGCCGGTTGTGTGTAGTATCCTCTTTTGACTTGGTGATAAGGGGCTCGACGTATGAACGGAGTGCCTTGGCCTTTGCAAGGGTCGTCTCAATCTGCTTGTGAAGAATCAGCGATGAAGCCATATTCGACAGCAAAGCTTTGCGGTGACCGCTCTTGCGTCCCAAGTGATTTATTGATCTGTTATGCCTCATAATCTTTCTTAAGTTTTTGTTCGATGTTATACTTACTAATATCCATTCCGAAGGACAACTTCAATCTTTCGACAAGCATATCTATCTCATTCAATGACTTCTTGCCGAAGTTACGGAACTTCATCAGTTCGTTCCTCTGATGTGAAACAAGGTCTGCGAATGTCTCGATGTCGGCAGCCTTCAAGCAGTTGAGAGCACGTACTGAAAGCTCCATATCGGACAATTTGGTAAGCAGAAGATGACGCATCCTGATTGACTCCTCGTCAAGTTCCTTGCTCTCCACGTCAACGGGATCCTCAAGGGTGATTTTCTCGTCGGAGAAGAGCATGAAGTGATGGATGAGAATCTTGGCGGCCTCCTTGAGAGCATCCTTGGGATGGATTGATCCGTCGGTTGTAATCTCAATGTTCAGCTTTTCATAGTCAGTCTTCTGTTCCACACGCCAGGGCTCGACTGAGTACTTGACGTTCTTGATAGGAGTGAAAATGGAATCGATGGCAATCGTCCCGACAGGAGCACCGTCCACGGTATTCTCAGTTGAGGGAACGTAACCGCGGCCCTTGCCAATCTTGAGGGTCATCTCGATTTTCACGTCGGGCTCCATAGAGCAGATGTGAAGTTCGGGGTTGAGGACCTTGAACGATGAGCAGTTTCTGGAAATGTCGTCAGCCGTGAACTCTTCCTTTCCACTTACAACGAGATTCACGGTTTCGCCATCGACTTCCTCAATCATTCTCTTGAAGCGGACTTGCTTGAGATTGAGGACAATATCCACTACATTCTCAATAACACCACGGATAGTGTCGAATTCGTGATCGACACCCTCGATTTTTATTGAGGTGATGGCAAATCCTTCCAACGAGGAGAGCAATATCCTACGCAACGCGTTACCTACCGTGATACCGTAGCCCGGTTCAAGCGGACGGAATTCAAACCGTCCGAAGGTCTCGGTCGAGTCGAGCATTACCACCTTGTCGGGTTTCTGAAATGCTAATATTGCCATATTCTTAATTTTTACTTGGAGTACAACTCGACGATGAGCTGCTCGTTGATTGTTTCGGGAATTTCAGTTCTTTCAGGAACACTTGCATACTTGCCTGCGCACTTTGCAGCATCCCATTCAAGCCAAGAGTATTTGGAAGCGCTCTGAAGGCTGTTCTGAACGACTTCAAGGCTCTTTGACCTTTCGCGTACGGCGACTACCTGACCGGCCTTGACGATTGTGGAGGGAACGTTGCATACCTTTCCGTCAAGAGTGATGTGGCAGTGTGATACGAGCTGTCTTGCAGCGGGCCTTGTGGGAGCGATGCCAAGACGATAGACGATATTGTCGATACGGGATTCGAGAAGAATGATGAGGTTCTCGCCTGTACGGCCTTTCATACGGTTGGCCTTGTCATAGAATTTGCGGAACTGACGTTCGAGCACACCATACATATATTTGACTTTCTGTTTCTCAGCCAACTGGATACCGTACTCGGAAGTCTTCTTGCGCTTCTTTGCCAGACCGTGCTGTCCCGGAGGATAGTTTTTCTTTTCGTAGTTTTTGTCAGCGCCGTAAATGGGTTCTCCGAACTTGCGGGCGATTTTAGTTTTTGGACCGGTATATCTTGCCATAATCTAAATCTTTTAAATTGTTATACTCTACGGCGTCCTTTGGGGCGGCAACCATTGTGAGGAAGAGGAGTGACATCGATAATCTCAGTTACGTCGATACCCAGACCGGCGAGTGAGCGGATTGCTGATTCACGTCCTGAACCGGGACCTTTGACGTATGCCTTGATCTTGCGAAGTCCAAGATCATAAGCCACCTTTCCACAATCTGCAGCGGCAACCTGAGCTGCGTACGGAGTGTTCTTCTTGGAACCCCTGAAGCCCATCTTACCGGCTGAAGACCAGCTGATAACCTGACCCACACTATTGGTGATGGTCACAATCACGTTGTTGAAAGTGGACGAAATATGGGCCTGACCATAAGCGTCAACCTTGACAACTCTCTTTTTGCTTGTTGTAGTTTTCTTTGCCATAATCAATTCCCTTTATTTGGTTGCTTTCTTCTTGTTGGCAACGGTCTTCTTGCGGCCCTTGCGGGTACGTGCGTTGTTCTTGGTGCTCTGACCACGGACGGGAAGACCGAGACGATGACGGATGCCGCGATAGCAGCCCACATCCATCAATCGCTTGATGTTCATTTGTACTGATGAACGAAGTTCACCTTCAATTTTGAATTCGTTGGCAATCTTGCTGCGGATTGCTGTAATCTGGTCATCGTTCCAATCCTTGACCTTGATGTTGGGATCAATGTCGAGATCCTTCAGGATAGTCTTGGCTGAACTGCGACCGATTCCGAAGATATAGGTCAAACCTATCTCTCCGCGTTTGTTGTTTGGTAAATCAACTCCGGCTATACGTGCCATAATGTATTATTGTTTTTATTGTTTTTTTTCAGATTAAACAATTATCCCTGACGCATCTTGAACTTAGGGTTTTTCTTGCAGATTACATACAAACGGCCTTTGCGCTTGACAATCTTGCAGTCCGCACTACGCTTTTTGATGGATGTCTTGACTTTCATATCTTTAATTTTTTATTTGTATCTGAAAGAGATTCTTCCTTTGGTCAAATCATACGGACTCATCTCAACCCTTACCTTGTCACCGGGCAGGATACGGATGTAGTGCATACGCATTTTCCCGGAAATGTGAGCAATAATCACGTGACCGTTGTCCAGCTCAACTCTGAACATTGCATTGGACAGCGCTTCGATGATTGTGCCTTCTTTTTCTATGGCAGTCTGTTTGGGCATAAATTCGTATTGTTTTTGACTAACTGTTATTCTTTTCAATAAACTCAAAAGTTGATAAAACGTCGGGGGCCCCCTTTCTGATGGCTACGGTCAGCTCGAAGTGGGCGGATTTCTTGTGGTCCTCCGTCACAACGGCCCAACCGTTGTCATCGAGATAGACCTCCTTCTTTCCGGCATTGATCATCGGCTCTATGCAGATGACCATCCCTTCGCGAAGCTTAACCCCGTGACCCCGGCGACCGTAGTTGGGCACCTCCGGGCTTTCGTGCATATTCCTGCCCAATCCGTGCCCCACCATATCGCGGACTACGGAAAAGCCCCTGCTCTCGCAGTAACTCTGAACCGCATTCCCGATATCTCCGGTTCTCCCACCGGCAACAGCCTTCGCAATACCCTCATAGAGGGAGGCTTTGGTCGTCTCCAGAAGGTCCCTTGTCTGCTGATCGACCTTCCCTACCGGGAAAGTGTAGGCAGAATCTCCATAGAACCCCCTGTATTTCGTACCGCAATCCACCGAAAGGATATCTCCTTCGCGAAGCTTGTATTCGGAGGGGAAACCGTGCACCACCACCTCGTTGACCGAGAGGCAGAGCGTTGCGGGGAAACCCTCGTAACCCAGGAATCCGGGTTCTGCACCGAGAGAGCGTATATATTTTTCGGCAACCGCATCCAGTTCCCTGGTGGTGATTCCCGGTTCGACGTGTCTTCCGACTTCGGCTAATGTCTTTGACACCATCAACGCATTCTCGCGCAGAATCTCAATCTCCTCCTGAGTCTTGAGTTTTATCATCTCAAAGAACGATTACATACCTGAACGGCCTTTCAGACGTCCTGTCTTCATAAGACCGTCGTAGTGACGCATCAACAGATGGCTTTCTATATGCTGCATCGTATCCAGAACGACACCTACAAGGATAAGCAGCGAAGTGCCTCCATAGAAGGGAGCGAACTGGTTGTTCACGCCAAGCATACGCGCGAATGCGGGTAAAATCGCCACGAAGGCCAACATAATTGAGCCGGGCAGCGTTATACGGGACATTACGGCGTCGATATATTCAGCGGTCTTGCGGCCGGGCTTGCACCCGGGGATGAAACCGCCGTTTTTCTTCATTTCCTCTGCCATATTGGTGGGGTTTACGGTAATAGCGGTGTAGAAATACGTAAACAGAATCACCATCAGGGCATAGATGAAGTTATACCAAAAGCCATTCGTATTGTTCAGCACAGCGGCCAAACCCTTGGTGGCGTTGAAATTGGAGAACATTATGGGGATTATCAGCAACGCCTGGGCGAAGATGATGGGCATAACGCCGGCAGCATTGATCTTCAAGGGGATATACTGACGGACACCACCATATTGTTTGTTTCCAACAACACGTTTGGCATACTGTACGGGGATTTTCCTTACAGCCTGAACCAGAGCGATTGTACCTACGAACACGAAGAAGAGGACAATGAGCTCCACAATCAGCATAAGGACGCCGCCTGTGGTCTGATTGAACTTCTCCGAGCACTCAAGCCACAATGCCTGGGGGAGACGTGCAATGATACCCACCATAATGATGAGGGAGATACCATTACCAATGCCGCGGTCTGTAATTCTTTCTCCCAACCACATTACGAACATCGTACCTCCAATGAGAATCAATGTCGCGAAGGCTCCGTACCAGCCGCCGCCCATTGTACTGATGAATGCCTCGGGAGGCAGTGTAGAGTGCAATGAAGCGATATAAGCGGGGCCCTGGAGGGCAAGAATCAATATTGTGAGGTAACGTGTGTACTGGTTCATCTTTCTGCGGCCGCTCTCACCTTCACGCTGCAGACGCTGGAATGAAGGAAGGAAGACGCCCAGAAGCTGGATGACAATGGAGGCGGAGATATAAGGCATCACACCCAATGCGAAGATTGAGGCATTGCCGAATGCACCGCCGGAGAACATATTCAACAGACCGACCAGACCTTCGGAAGCCGTGTTCTGAAGAGCGGCGAGCTGGGAGGCATCTATGCCGGGGATGACGATGTAGCTGCCGAGACGATAGACTACAATCAGCCCGAAGGTATAGAGAAGTCTCTTGCGGAGGTCCTCAATCTTGAATATGTTGGCTATTGTTTGAAAGAAATGTTTCATAATAAAGCTTATAGTTTGGTTACTTTGCCCCCGGCTTCTTCAATCTTCTTGATTGCGGATGCTGAGAATGCGTTCGCAGTAACATCCAACTGAGCTGTTACGGTACCGTTTCCGAGAATCTTGACAAGGTCGTTCTTGCCTGCAAAACCTGCACTGCGGAGAACGTCGATGTTGATTTCCCTGACGTCGAACTTGTCAGCGATTGTCTGAAGAGCGGAAAGATTGACGGCCTTGTATTCAACCCTGGTGGGATTCTTGAATCCGAACTTGGGAAGACGGCGCTGGATAGGCATCTGACCTCCTTCAAAACCGATTTTCCTGGAATATCCTGAACGGGACTTCGCACCGTTGCTACCGCGGCAAGCTGTCTTGCCGTGTCCTGAACCGGGACCGCGACCGACTCTCTTTTCACTCTTTACAGAGCCTGCGGCGGGTGTGAGATTATTTAATTTCATCTTAAGTTTCCTCCTTTGCTTTATTTAACCTCTTCCACTGTAACAAGGTGAAGAACCTTCTGGATCATCCCTTTGGTCACGGGGGTCAATTCAACTTCTACTGTCTGGTGCATACGGTGGATTCCCAAAGAAACAAGATTGGCAATCTGACGGTCAGTGGCACCACTTACGCTTTTGATTTGAGTTACTTTAACTTTTGCCATAATTAACCCTCCTAGCCGTTGAATACTTTACTCATGGGAATACCGCGCAGGCCTGCAACCGTATAGGCGTCACGCATCTGTGAGAGAGCGTTGACAGTAGCCTTTACGAGGTTGTGGGGATTGGAACTTCCCTTTGACTTGGCAAGAACGTCGCTGATGCCTACAGACTCGAACACTGCACGCATAGCACCACCGGCCTTTACACCGGTACCAGGAGCGGCGGGTTTCATAAATACCCTTGCACCACCGAATTTAGCTTCCTGCTCGTGGGGGATTGTCTTCTTGCTCAGAGGAATCCTGACAAGATTCTTCTTTGCATCTTCAATACCCTTGGATATGGCAGTAGTCACTTCGTTTGCCTTTCCTAGGCCATAGCCGACAACGCCGTTCTCGTCACCGACAACGACGATAGCTGCAAAACTGAAATGACGGCCACCCTTGGTGACTTTTGTCACTCTCTGTACAGCAACCAACTTGTCTTTAAGCTCAAGATCTGTGGTTTTTACTTTCTTTACATTGATATCTGCCATAGCTCTTAGAATTTAAGGCCACCCTCACGGGCAGCGTCTGCCAAACTTTTAACTCTTCCGTGATAGAGGTAACCGCCACGGTCAAAGGCGACTGTAGTGATACCCTTGGCAACTGCGCGTTCCGCAATTGCTTTTCCTACGATAGCTGCCGCTTCAACGCCTTTCTTTCCCTTGCAGGCCTCAACGAGAGCCTTGTCATTGGATGCGGCGCTGGCCAGAGTGATACCTTTTGTATCATCTACTACCTGAACGTAGATTTGCTTGTTGCTTCTGAACACCACCATTCTGGGTCTTTCGGCGGTGCCGTTGACAATCTTGCGGATGCGGTAGTGGATTCTCTGTCTTCTTTCTATTTTAGTCAATGCCATAACTATATCTCCTATTATTTAGCAGCTGCACTCTTACCGGCCTTGCGACGGAGCTGTTCACCTACGAACTTGATACCCTTGCCCTTGTAAGGTTCAGGCTTGCGCATTGAACGAATCTTTGCGGCAACCATTCCGAGAAGTTGCTTGTCGCAGCTTTTCAATATCAAAACGGGGTTCTGGCCCTTCTTCACGGGAGCGGCTTCAGCCTTGACCTCATCGGGAAGCTGGAACTGAATGTCGTGTGAGTAGCCGAGGTAAAGAGTAACTATCTGACCGTTGACCTCGACGCGGTAACCGACGCCGACGAATTCCTGGCTGATAGTGAACATTTCAGAAACGCCGGTCACCATATTCTGGATGAGGGCGCGGTAAAGTCCGTGGTTTGAACGCTGCTGAGGTTCGTCTGATTCACGTGTTACTGTAAGAATATTCCCTTCCACTGAAACTTTGATCTGAGGGTCAACGACCTTCTGTGACAAGGTACCGTGAGGGCCTTTAACCGTTACCACGCCGTCCGCACCGACTGTTACGGTGACTCCTGCGGGAAGGTTTACAGGTAATTTTCCGATTCTTGACATTATTCTTTGATTTTTAAATTGTTGACATTAGTAAACGTAGCAGAGTACCTCACCGCCGACATTGAGCTCCTTGGCTTCCTTGTCGGTGATAATACCTTTGGATGTGGAAAGAATGGCAATTCCGAGTCCGTTGAGTACACGCGGCATGTTTTCAACGTCGGTGTAGCGTCTCAGACCGGGAGAGCTGATACGTTCAATCTTCTTGATAGCGGCTTTCTTAGTCTCGGGATGATACTTGAGAGCCATCTTGATGGTGTTGCAGGGAGACCCCTCAACAACCTTGTAGGCGAGGATGTAACCCTTCTCATGGAGAATGCGGGTAATCTCGACCTTCATCTTCGATGCAGAAACCTCCACGGTCTTGTGACCTGCAAGGTATGCATTGCGAACTCTTGTCAAATAATCTGCAATTGGATCAGTCATTTTTTTTGATTTTTTTGAATCCCGGCGTCACTCGGAGGAACCCTGCCGCAACGCCCGATATCCAATGGTTAATATATTGAGTTGATTATATGTCTGCTACCAGCTGGCCTTCTTGACTCCGGGAATGAGGCCTTTGGAAGCCATCTCGCGGAATTGAATACGGCTGATGCCGAAAGCGCGCATATAGCCCTTGGGACGACCGGTGAGCGAGCAACGGTTGTGAAGACGGCAGGGAGCTGAATTCTTGGGAAGTTTGTCCAAACCGGCCCAATCTCCCGCTTCCTTAAGAGCTTTACGCTTCTCAGCATATTTGGCACATAATTTAGCGCGTTTAACTTCGCGTGCCTTCATTGATTCTTTTGCCATACCTCTTAATTATTATGTTTGATATTCTTGAAAGGTAAACCGAATTCGCGGAGGAGGGCGTATGCCTCTTCATCCTTGGTAGCGGTGGTAACGAAAGTAATCTCCATCCCCATAACCTTAGTGATTTTGTCGATGTCGATTTCGGGGAAGATAATCTGCTCCTTTATACCGAGCGTGTAGTTGCCTCTTCCGTCAAAATTCTCGGCAATACCCTTGAAGTCCCTGATTCGGGGAAGGGATACGGCGATGAGTCTCTCGAGGAACTCATACATCTTCGTGCCACGGAGAGTGACCTTTGCTCCGATGGGCATGCCCTTACGGAGTTTGAAGTTTGATATATCCTTGCGGGAAACTGTCTGGACTGCTTTCTGACCTGTGATGGTTGTCAGCTCCTGCTGAGCGACCTCAACAAGTTTCTTGTCCTGAGTAGCGCTGCCAACACCTTCGTTGATGGTGATTTTGGTGAGCTTGGGGACCTGCATTACCGTGGAATATTTGAATTCCTTCATCAGCGTTGCAACGATCTCTTCCTTGTATTTCTTCTGAAGGGAAGGAACATATCCGACCATTGATGCCGCAGGGCCGTTGGAAGCCGCGGCTGCTTTTTCTTTCTTTGCCATTATTTGATCTCCTCACCTGATTTTTTAGCGTAGCGTACAAGTTTGCCGTTCTCGTTGAGACGGCGGCCTATCCTGGTGGCTCCACCCTTTACGGGATCGACTACCTGAAGATTGGAGATGTGTATGCCAGCCTCCTGTTTAACAATACCTCCCTGGGGATTCTTTGAATTGGGCTTGGTATGCTTGCTTACCATATTGATTCCTTCAACGATGGCGCGTGACTTATCAGTGTCAACCGCAAGTACCTTACCTGTCTTGCCCTTGTCATTACCGGCGTTTACATAGACCGTGTCGCCTTTCTTGATGTGTAACTTTGCCATAATAATACCTCCTTATAGTACCTCAGGGGCAAGTGAAACGATTTTCATGAAATTGTCACGCAGTTCGCGGGCAACCGGACCGAAGATACGGGTGCCGACAACTTCATCCTGCTTTGTAAGAAGAACACAGGCGTTGTCATCGAAACGGATGTAAGAGCCGTCAGCGCGGCGGATCTCCTTCTTGGTACGTACGACTACTGCATTTGAAACTGCACCTTTCTTGGTGTTTCCACCGGGAATGGCACTCTTTACGGCAACAACGATCTTGTCACCGACAGTGGCGTAACGACGGCGGGTACCGCCAAGCACACGGATACAGAGGACCTCCTTTGCACCGCTGTTGTCTGCCACCAATAAACGTGATTCCTGTTGTATCATGGTTATTTAACTTTTTCTACGATTTCTACTAATCTCCAACGTTTTGTCTTGCTCAAAGGCCTTGTCTCCATAATGAGGACCTTATCGCCTTCGCTGCACTCGTTCTTGTCATCCTGAGCGACGAATTTCGTGGTTTTATTTACGAACTTTCCGTAAATGGGATGTTTTTCCTTTGTCTTGACGGCAACTACAATGGATTTGTCCATTTTGTTGCTTACCACAATCCCTATTCTTTCTTTACGAAGATTTCTTTCCATAGGACACCTGTTTTAGTTCTGTTGTTCCTTTTCGGCGAGAACCCTCATCATACGTGCGATGTCGGTTTTGGCCTTCTTGATATTAGAAGTATTCTCCAATGGAGATATCACATGATTCATCTTCATGCGGTTCAGATTCTGCTTCTCGACTTCAAGGCGCTCACGCAGGTCCTTGGTAGCCATCTCTTTTATTTCCTGGGTCTTCATTGTCTTATGCTTCTAATTTATTCAACAAAGTCTCTTCTGATAACGAATTTGGTGGAAACGGGGAGTTTCTGTGCGCCGAGACGGAGAGCCTCCTTTGCAATCTCCAAGGGAACACCTTCCGCTTCGATGAGCATACGGCCGGGAGTGATGGGAGCTACAAATCCTTCGGGATTACCTTTACCCTTACCCATACGAACCTCAGCGGGCTTCTTGGTATAGGGTTTATCAGGGAATACGCGGATCCAAATCTTACCTTCACGTTTCATATAACGGACTACAGCCTGACGGGCGGCCTCAATCTGTTGGCCGGTAAGCCAGCAACTCTCCATGGTCTTGATACCAAAAGATCCAAAGGCCAACTGGCTGCCACGGTGGGCGTTGCCTTTCATACGGCCTTTCTGCTGTCTTCTAAATTTGGTTTTCTTTGGTTGTAACATTTCTGTATAAGTTAAATTATATCTAAATTCCTGTCTATCAATATTTTAGCCTTTTACGGGCGCAAATATCAGGGTTGCAAAGATACACATATTTTTTATTCTGCAAAAATTTTTTGCAGATTTTCGACATAATTTTTGCAATACTAACTGTTGATTTCTCAGCCTATTACCCTATGGCAAAAAAACGGGCGGGCACTCTGTTTCGACCGGCTCCTCCAGCATATCAGGACTGACGTTCCTGCCACTTGTCAAGAGCGAGCTGCTGCATATCGACGACTTCGTCGCGCTCATCCACTATCTCGTCCCCGAGGACTGTCTCTATAATGTCCTCCATCGAAATAAGTCCCTGAAAGGAACCGTAGTTGTTGATGATGATGGCTATCTGCTCCTTGCTCCTGAGCATTTCGTCCCAGATTCTGTCGATGGTGGTCTCTTCCGGGAAACTGGAGACCTCCCGCTTTATCTCAGCGAGGGTGCAGTCGTATTTGTCCTCGGCCATAAGCTGCAGTGCATCCATACGAAGTATGTAGCCGGTTATATACTCGTCATTGCCGGAATAGACGGGAATTCTGCTGTGGTGCAGGAACCTGCGGTCCTTGTAGAATTTCTTGATGGTCATCGACTCGGGGGCGATTGCCGCCACCACGCGTGGGGTCATTGCGTCCTTGGCCGCGATTTCGTCGATATTGATGAGGTTCTGGATTATCTCGTTCTCGTCCTCCTCTATCTCCCCTGTCTCCTCAGCCACGTCCGCCATTGCACCCAACTCGTCCCTGGAAACGCTGATGTCACTCTTTCCGCGGGATATCAGTTTCTGAAGGAATTCCACAGCCACCACTATCGGGAAAAGGACTGCTATCAGTATCTTTATCGATTTTGCCGTGAATCCGGTAAGGGATTTCCAGTGGGTTGTGCCTATTGTTTTGGGGAATATCTCAGAGAATACCAGGATGAGGATTGTGGTCACTACGCTCATCAGTCCGAACCACTGCGAGCCGAAGACCTCCGTAGCCTGTTTGCCGACACCCGCCGCACCTATCGTATTGGCGATGGTGTTCAGGGAGAGTATCGCCGCCAGTGGGCGGGACGGGTCCTGCTTGTATTTCTTGAAGAGTTCTGCCGATTTGTATCCCTCCTCCTCCTTCATCACCACATACGAGATGGGCGTACTCATCAATGACGCTTCAAGGACAGAGCACAGAAAGGAGACGCACAGGGCAAGCAGCAGAAACAGCAACAGTTCGGTCATGCCGCAAAGATAATACAAACCCGCCGAAGTGCAAAATTTCCTCCTTGCGCAATACGCGAGTGACTCGCGTTTTGCGCAACTAAAAAAGCGCCGTCGGGCGCTAGCGGAAGGCGAGTGGGAGAGCCTTGTGCGATAGGAGCCTGAAGCGGCGGGTCGCGAGGGTATTTATAGCAGGCATTTTGATGCCTGCGGCCCGAAGCAGCAGGGCTTTAGCCCGCCGGCCAAGGGCAGAGCCCCAAATTATAGTATCCCCGCGGGGAATCGAACCCCGACCTTCAGAACCGGAATCTGAAATTCTATCCATTAAACTACGGAGACGTTCGGCTATAATCGAACCGACCACAAAGATATTGCTATTTTTTGATAAAAAGAGTATCTTTGTACGATAAAAATGTTAAAATATCAGCGCTATGGCTCGTGAAATAAAATTTTCGCTCCTTTACAGAGATATGTGGCAGTCCTCCGGCAAATACACCGCCAGAGTTGACCAACTGGAAGAAATCGCTCCCGTCATCATTGATATGGGATGCTTCGACAGAGTCGAGACAAACGGCGGCGCCTTCGAACAGGTGCAGCTTCTTTACGGACAGAACCCCAACACGGCCGTCCGCAAATGGTGCGCCCCCTTCAACAAGGCCGGCATCCAGACCCATATGCTCGAAAGGGGGTTGAACGCTCTCCGTATGAATCCTGTTCCGGAAGATGTCCGCTTCCTTATGTACAAGGTCAAGAAGGCTCAGGGGACTGACATTTCCCGTTCATTCTGCGGACTGAACGACCACCGCAACCTCAAGGGCTCCGTCATCGGCGCCAAGAAAGCGGGAATGATTTCACAGGTCGCGCTCAGCATCACCCACTCCCCCGTCCATACGGTGGAATACTATATGGGTGTGGTCGATCAAGTGGTGGAATACGGCTGCGACGAAATCTGCCTCAAGGATATGGCCGGCGTAGGACGGCCCGTCTTCCTGGGGAAACTCGTCAAGGCAATCAAGGACAAATATCCCAAACTTGTCGTACAGTATCACGGACACTCAGGCCCCGGCTTCGCAACAGCCTCGATGCTTGAGGTGGCAAGAGCCGGCGCGGACTATCTGGACGTGGCTATCGAACCTCTCTCCTGGGGCAAGATTCACCCCGACGTAATCACTATCCAGGCTATGCTCAAGGATGCGGGCTTCCTTGTAAAGGAGATAAACATGGATGCCTATATGGAAGCCAGAAGCCTGACACAGAAGTTCATAGACGATTTTCTCGGATATTTCATAGAGCCTACCAACAAGATTTGCTCATCCCTGCTCGTGGGCTGCGGCCTCCCGGGCGGAATGATGGGCTC
>JAZLIS010000013.1:0-2231 GCA_045617505.1 Bacteroidales bacterium
ATTGTTTATGGATTTTGGAGACGGAATGAAGGAGCGTAGCGGGCTACGTGACTGAATGACGTCTTCAAAAGACAAAACAAGATGCATAAAGATTACCAAGTAATTTTTTAAGAATGACTTAGCACCCCAATTTGATTGGAACGACTGCAGATTTTACTTCTTCTTGAAAAGTGAGACTATCCAGAGCAGGATTACAGCACCGACGGTGCCGGTAATGATCTGCCATACAATACCGCTCTTGTGAATGAGAAGACCGCCAATGAAGCCGCCTGCAATACCGATAAAAACGTTAACCCAGAAGCTGTTGCTTTCACCCTTCATAATCTTTCCGGCCAGGAAACCGGCCAGAGCACCAATAAGAATGGTAATGATAATTCCTAAAATCATGACAAATCTTTTTTTGTAATAAGGTTACACAAAGAAAAAACTAATTCCTGATAAATGCAAGCATAAGAGGAAAGTTCGGCCCGACAATATCGGCCATCAGTATGCCGGCCCAGGGATTCCCGTCCCGCCAAACAGCGACTCACGTTCCTGTCCTACGACACCATCCGGAAGATATCATTGAGTCTGATATGTCTGTTTTAGGGCAGTCAGACTCACGAACCCTTTCCACGAACTTTGTCAAGCCACCCGATGTGTCACTGTCTGGCCAATTTCCGCCAAGAATTATACTGAAAAGGATTCACACCTTCAAGACCGGAGCGGCCGGAGATTTCTGTTTCTCTGATTTCGGAAAGGCAACAGCCCTCATCCCGCGAAGTTCGTTCGTCGCCCTGTCCAGCGAGGAGTCACGTTCCTGGAGCAGACTCTCCAGATTGACTATCGTCTTTTGGAGGTCGGCGATGGTCGCTTCGAATGACCGGCGCATGGATTTCATCTCCTCGGACATGGTGAGTATGGTGGCATTCGCCGCCTCCAACTGACTCTTCAGGATCTCGATTATCATGTCCTTTCCCATATGGTAAAGGTACGAACTTTCTATGGGAAAAGCAAGAGTTTTTACAATTTATTTTATTGATTATCAAAAGATTATATGCTCATAAAGCGCGTTCTGTAGCGCTTGCGGAAGCACACGCTATCCAGCGAGACGCCGGACATTATGAAGCTGAACGTCTCCCACGATAGCTCGTAATAGCCCGTGTCGGCGTTCTTGCGGGGCATCTCGAAAGACCCCCTTTCCAGACGCTTCTGATAAAGAAGAAAGCCGTCGGTGTCCCACCTCAGGAGTTTCACGGACTGCCTGTTCTTCGAGAAGAACACGAACACGTCGCCCGTCATCGGCGACATCGGGGATTCCGACACGACAAGGTTGAACAGCGAGTCGATCCCCTTGCGCATACTCACCGGGTGCTGGCACATGAAGTACCGGGTGCTGCTCTCTAGTCCGAACATGATGATGCCCCTCCCTGGCGTGATTGATAGATGGTCAGCAGACTGATTACGCTTTCCACGCTGCTCTCCTGGAGCGTCAGGTTCACGCCGTCGGGGAAGGTGATGCTGATGCCGCGGAGATTGTCGGATGCACCCCGACCTGACGGGATGAACTGGATAAAGGCCCCATCGGATCCCGAGGCAGATGAACTGCCTGCCGTTTCGCCACGTGCCTCCCTCC
Source organism: Bacteroidales bacterium (assembly GCA_045617505.1). Taxonomy (GTDB): domain Bacteria; phylum Bacteroidota; class Bacteroidia; order Bacteroidales; family UBA932; genus Cacconaster. The sequence continues at coordinate 1,616 of JAZLIS010000013.1, forward strand.
TCAGTTCGAGGATGCTGATCCCGTGACGCTTTGTCCAGTCGATAACGCCGCGATAGTTGGTATGGGATTCCTTACAGTACTCACTCAGCTTCAGATCAGGATTGGTTCTGAGTCTGGACTTGTAGCCTTCTATGACTTTGCGATAACGGGATACCGCCTGTGGAAATGTTGATTCTTCCATCTTCAGATTCTTTTCCCGCAAAGGTAGATGGACTGAAGGACTACGTCAATGCGTCATCGCGGAGACGCTTACTATGCCATAATCGGTTCGATGCCTCTCAACATGCCATTTTCGTCTTAAGCCAAAGCATATTATGAGTGCAAACAGTCCTCTGTGCCGCAAAGGAAGCCCGTTTCAGCCCCATTCTATCGGCCTTGCAGGCTCTTTGTGCTATGTATTTCCTGAGATTATGCGCCAGCGCGACCAGGCCGAACTCAACTTTCACCTTCTCGTTGGACTTTAGACGGAAACGCTTGAAGCCGTGGTTGAATTTGATGTCTCCGAAGACGGCTTCCGGCTCTATCGGTCTGTTGCTGCGGTGGAACAGGCCTCTCTCACCGGTCAGCAGTCTCTTGGCCTCAGCCCTGAAGGCGTTGTTCCTGTAATTGACCTCTA
>JAZLIS010000014.1:0-2185 GCA_045617505.1 Bacteroidales bacterium
AATCGGCATCTCGGTGAGTTATGACTATTCGGAGTATATCTCTGACGAATTGGACAAGATATACTTCAGGACAGGGCTGTGCCTGCTGATACTGCTGCTGTTCGCATTTGCGGTGAGCCGCTCTTGGAGGTATATGGTGCTCATTGGCATCACTCTGGCGGTGAACCTGCTGATTTCGGTGGCCTGCTACTGTCTGTTCGGACTCCATATCCACATTTACACCCTCGCTGGAGTGACGGTTTCGCTGGGTATCATCATTGACAACAGCATCGTGATGATAGACCATTATTCGCGTACGGGGACGAGGAGTGTGTTCCCGGCGCTTCTCAGCGCCGTGCTCACGACTGTAGCCGCACTGCTTGTAATCCTGCTGCTGCCGGAGAGTGAGAAAGCCAACCTGACGGATTTCGCCCTGGTCATCATCATCAACCTTTCGGTATCGCTGCTGGTGTCGTATCTTTTCGTGCCGGCGCTGTTGGATTTCTTCCCCGTGAGCTATGCGGAGGGTAAGGCACATTTGCGCCGCTTACGCAGAACGGTGCGTTGGAACCGCTTCTATGGGCGATATATCGCCTGGGGCGTGCGTCACAAATGGGTTCTTGTGCTTGCTTTCATAGTGATGTTCGGCATACCGACCTGCCTGTTGCCGACGAGGTTTGGTGACAGTCGGCGGGCCCCGCTCAAAGAATGGCAGATAACGGCGAACGAAGTGCTGGAGTGGCATCCTTATGCAGATAACAAAGCCATAGTGGACAAGGTGATCGGGTCCTCCTTCGCCCTCTTCCACAAGGCTATGTCACATTCCGATTTCTATCGTGAGCCTTCCAGACAGATGCTGACCATCAGAGCAGGAATGCTCGAAGGTTGCACGGTCCATCAGCTCAACGAAGTGATGCGCAGTATGGAGAACTACCTTGCCGGCATCGATGAGATAGAGGTGTTTGAAACCCGCGTGCTTAATTATGACGACGGCTTGATCCAGGTGCTCTTCAAACCTGAATATGAAGGTACCTGGCTGCCTTCCAAGGTCAAGGGGGACGTCATCCAGATGGCGACGAATTTCGGCGGCGCCAATTGGAGCGTTTACGGCATAAATGACAGTTATTTCAACAATAACATAGTGTCTGACAACAAGTCGAGCTCAATCACGCTGACGGGCTACAACTATGACGAACTGGTGGCTTACGGGGAGGCGCTGATAGAGTATCTGAAGCCCAACAGGCGCGTCTCCGAGCCTGAGATTTATGGTTCAGGATGGAACTCAAGGCCCAGGACGGAGTTCAATCTGCGCTATGATTTCGAGGCTCTGGACAGATATGGGATCAGCCCTTATGAATACTATTCCGTATTGCAGTCTCCTCTGTACGGAACAGCGATGATGCGATTGCCTCAGGATGGGGAATATGTGAATGTCCGCCTTGAGTCATCTGCCAAAGATGAGTTCGATGCCTGGCATATAAACAACGAGGCAGTTGCGGTCGGCGACACCAGGGTGAAACTCTCTGAAGTCGGCGGCATCTCCAAGGACCGTACGGGGATACCTATTGAGAAAGAGAACCAGTCCTATGCCATAAAGGTCAGTTTCAACTTCATCGGGTCATACCAGCTTGCCACCAAGGTCATTGATGATGCTGTCGCATATATGAACGGCGAGATCCTGCCCATTGGGTTCAAGGCGGAGAATTCCCAGGGCGGATGGTTCTATTCCAATCAGGAGAAGTATGCCGGCCTGATCCTGCTTGTAATCGCGTTGATTTTCATCATCTGTTCGATTCATTTCAATTCGCTGCGGCTCCCGCTTGCAATTATCTTCCTCATCCCCATCTCGTTTGTCGGCCTGTTCCTGGCGTTCGGAATAGGGGATTTCACCTTCGACAAGGGAGGCTTCGCGGCATTCATAATGCTCAGCGGCATTTCCGTCAATGCGGGAATATATCTTGTGTCTGAATATCTCCACACTCCGCCTCGTCCTGATTGCGGAATCGATGCGGCAATACGGGCTTATCTCCGCGCTTTTGACCGGAAAATAATACCCATTGCCCTGACCATCCTTTCCACTGTCCTCGGCCTGATTCCCTTCCTGTTTGACGGTCCCACGGAGGTTTTCTGGTTCGCATTTGCTGTTGGAACCATTGTGGGCATCCTCTTCTCCATCGTGGCGCTTATCCTTTATCTCCCTGTCTTT
>JAZLIS010000015.1:0-5463 GCA_045617505.1 Bacteroidales bacterium
GCATCCTGCAGAACTTCCACGTTAACCTTCACTTCGAAGGAGTTGAGACGCATATAATCAGGGACGCAATAATTGGCGTGGGTCACAATTGCGTGAGTGACATAGCACATTACTATATGGTCAAGTTTCGGATGACGCAGCCAACTTTCAGCCCAAGTAGTGCCATCGTCCATCCAAGTATCTATTCCCAGTTCCTTATCTGACATTGAAGACTTGTGCTTCTTCTCTGGATCCCATCCTACGTGGCAGTTAAGAAGCGCCAGATCACCGTGAAGTTCGGTCTCCAGAAACGAGAGAACCAGAATCATCCTCTTGAAATCCGAGCCATAAAAGGCATCGTCCTCCAACTGAAGGATATCCTGCGCTGTGTCGCCCATAAATTTGAGGGTGCCTTCCACATTGATATCATCGTCTCTCTCATCAGATGGCATATCGAGGATTGCGCGGTACATCTTGGCCGTGCGGTCGAAAAGATTGCGCGAGAGTTGCAGCAGCTGTGTGTCAAGTGCCTCGATACGCTTCACTTCTGCATCGCTGCAATGCAGGGCGAACATCTTGGAGAGCGCGTAATAGCGGTATCCAAGAAGATTATCTACGATTTCCTTACTCTCCTCGGTTTCCAGAGTTTTCCATAATGAGCCTGTAATCGGGTCACCGGTGATTTTCAGTATCTCGGCTTCGGCATTGCGTACCTCTTCCCGGTATTTTTCAATTCGTTCTTCTTCCGGAAGAGATTCGTAACCGTCCATCCTTTCGTGGAAGATGTCGTTTTCTTTGCTCAGTTTTTCCCAAAGTTCCATATCGCGTTTGAATGTTTTATGCAAGCTGAACATATTATTTGTAAAGTTCTATAATGTTTCCGGCGTGTTCTATCATCTGGTCGCGCAGGGATTGCGGCTCAAGCACTTCGACGTTGTCATTGTACTGCAGCAACTCCTGTTCGAGGTCCCAGGTCGGGGCCATACGGTATTCGAAGATTGACCAGTCATCGTGAGTCTCAACCTCTTTCTGTGAATGGTGCAGAGGAAGGGTGTTGAAGTAGTTGCGCTGCTTGGCCCATACTTTAAGACGTATTGTGCAGGGTTCATACTGCTCGTCGTGAACTATGCCGAACCAGTCTGCGAAGTAATTCTCCGCCTTGAATTTCTCCGGCATCTTGAAGTCCTGACGCGTCTGCTGGAGCAAATGAATACGGTCGAGAGCGTAGATATGCAGACTCGATTTCCTGTCGGTCGGTTTGGCAAGCATATACCAGCGCTGCTTGTAAACCTTCACGCAGTATGGCGCGACGTCATACGTTTTAGGCTCGTCATCCTGGAACTTCCGATAGGTCATTTCCAGCACCTTGCCCTCCTTCATAGCCTCGATGATGGTGCTCAGGTATTTCTCTCCTGAAGGAATTTTCTCGAAAAGAATGCGGCTATGCATCGCCGCACTCTCGTTGATGAGGTTGTTGACCGAAATGGAGGCAAGTAGCCAGCTGCGGATGCCCTCGGTGTCATTGCTATCCTCTGTAATATAGTAACCGAGAGACTTGTCGAACTTTATCTCTATGCCGAAGATGTCGCTGATAGCCTCGCGGTGGTTGAAGAATGTGCGTTCCGGGAGATAGCTGCCGTCTTCGTTGATGGAAGCCTTCTGCCAAAGGTCGCTGATGTCACTGAATGTGATGTAGCCGTGGCTGCGAATTGTATCGATGAGCCAGACGTACCGGTTGAAATAGTTTTTTGCCATTGTCCTTTTGGTTTATAGTGCAAAAATATACGGTATCATTGCCAAAATGTGGCAATAGACAAAATTAATGAAATTTTTATTCGCTGCCTAATTTTGGCAAACACAAGAATTTATTTTGCAGTATGGAAAAACGGAAAAGTTTTATGAAACGGGAAAATTACAAGAGATACGGTTTCGGCGGTCCTAAGAAAATCATTGATCCGAAATGGGTCAAGGAATTGCCGAAGGATGATGGCCAGTGGACGATGGAGCAGGAAGAAGCTTATTTCAAATACTGTGCTGTTTACGGCCGGAGAGGATATTCTGAGGAAGACTGGGACAAGATTCACGAGGAACGAAGAAGGCAGAAACGCGAGTCCTTCGCCGACTTGGCTGACAGTTTGTCTGACTATAACGGCATAGATATCTTGAGAGTCTTGCAGAAACAGTTGGAGTGGCAGGCGGAATACTTCGAGAACTTCTCGCATATTGAGAACGGGTCATATTATGCTTCGAAAATGCGCTTATGCTGCCGCTTGATTGATATCGTGTGCTGGGGTGGAATGACCGGAGAATACAAATTGCGGTTGGGCAAGTATGTCAATTTGCGCAACGCTGCACGATTCGAGTCAGTACCGGATTGGAATCTTTCATATCTGGGTGGCAAGAAGCAGGAAATCCGCTACAAGAAGGCTTACAGCTTGCTTTTCAAGATATTGTTCAACAACATAATGAGATGGTGGGATTAAACGCAAATGGAATTTCTTAAAACTTTATTCGGGCAGGATTCTGTTCCTGTTACGCCTGCCGAGGTCGGCAAGGCTGTTGTCAATTCCGGCTTTACAGTCGGTTCCGCAATCGGGGAAAGAGTATCCTCGCTGATTGATGATATGTGCCACATTTTATTTGATTGACATTATGACTGATCTTATTAGAATCGTCTCCAAACTTTTCATTGGAGCAGCAGGGATTGCCTTCGGAGCGACCCTTATCAAACAGAGTATTGACGATGCACGGGAGGTACAGGAGTATGGCCCGAGCGAAAATTGGTATGAAGACTGATGGTACGGGGAAAAACTTGGTTCAGGTGCTCCTATTGTGGGCACGTGTTTGAGGCATTGGACATAGAGGACAACGCTACGGTGTTCTCTATGCCTATGACCTGCCCTAAATGCGGAGGCAAAGGGTATGCGATAAGCCCTCAGGGATTATTAAAACGGATTACAGATATAATCACCGGCAAACTGGTCAGAAAAAGGACATTGTAATGAGATTTTTTGAGTTGCTGCAAAGAGTTCGGTTCGAGGATATGGTTCCTACGCTCAAGGAGTTCTGCATCAGCGATAGGCAGCCTGTCGGGCAGTTGGCCTATTACAAACAGGCCTTCGACTGCCTGCGTCTGATGAAACCTGAAATCAACAATGGGACCATACGTGTGGGCACCAGTGACGGAGATGGTGACTTCTGGGCAAGGAGTCTCGGAAAGACGATTGTCTATAACGACGGCCTCCCTTCGGATGACGCTGTTGTAGCCGCCCATTTCCTGTGGAATTGCACGTTCTATGGGTTCAAGACGGGTGCCGGCTATAATCCTCATTCTGACGAAGATAATCCGTATTGGATGAAAAGCTTCCACATACTTGAAAAGGATATGGTCTTTGCCGCTCATCTTTCTATGAAGGAATACAGGAAGATGACCATCTTCGAAAAGGAAGAAACCGGGGCATTTGACAAACTGTATCATCCTCACCGCAAGATGAACCGTTCCAAGCGGATGCGTCTGCACAGGCACGAGGTGATGCAGAAAAAGTATGACAGGATGGCAAAGGTGTGGGGAACGATTGATGAGATTTGTTCTTTTGACGCTGATGTCAAGCGAGAGGATTTGAATTATCTATACGATACGGCCCTGATATTCAGTGACAGGTTTGAGTCTCACACGGAGGACCCGTCAAAACGGATTGATTATCTGCTGGATTTGATAGAGAACTGGTCGAAGGCGGACTACAGAAGCTGCGACTCACTTGTCATCGATGTAATCCACGACAAAAAGCATCCGTTTTCCGATGAGGAGATGGATAAGTTGAATGCCTTTTTGGATTCCTGCAAACCGTTGGACAGGGCCATCTGCGGGACTGTAGCCACCGATGACTTCGGAGATGGTGCGGAGATAATTCTGATTGGCAGCATCGAGAAATCCAAGGATAAGAAGTAACTTTGCAGACAGGAGCATATGTCATACATCAAATACATACAGAACGAGGACCATTACAAGGAAGTTCTCAGTAAAGCTACCAAGGTCAAGGAATCACTTTGGATTGGCACTGCTGATATCAAGGATTTGTATGTAGGTGATGAGCCGTTTCTGGCAGTATTGGCGAGACTGCTCAAGGCGGGAAAGGAAGTGCGTCTCATCCACGCCAAGGAGCCCGGTCCGATTTTCAGGGAAGAGTTTGACAAGTATCCTATCCTTTTCAAGAAACTCGAACGCGAATTGTGCCCCAGAGTTCATTTCAAGATAATGGTGTTTGACTACCGCGAGGTATATGTCGGGTCAGCCAATCTCACAGGTGCCGGCATTGGAGCCAAAGGTGCAAAGAAGAGAAACTTTGAGGCCGGCATCCTCACCGATGATTTTGCGATTGTTGATGCGGCCTGCAACCAATTCGATGATGTCTGGACCGGAAAGCATTGCAAAGACTGTCTCAGAAGGGATGTTTGTGGAGCTCCGATAAAATAGGTTGATACAAACCGCTTATGAAAAGAATCCTATCCATACTGCTGATCTGCATTTGCTCAGTTCTGATTTCATTTCAGAGTTTCGCGCAGACAAAAATCATTAAGGGCGGCAGTCCCTACGGTGATGTCCTCTATAATTTTGACGGAACATCGCTTCGTTCCGGAACAAATCAGTACTCGACAGTCCTTTTCAATTGGGACGGAGAGGCTATTAGGAAGGGTTCCAGCAAATACTCAGATATACTGTATAATTTCGATGGGACTTCCTTCCGTCAGGGCGATAGCAAGTATGGAAAAGTGCTGTTTAATTGGGACGGCCGTTGCATCCGTAAGGGTGACAGCAAGTATGGAGAGGTCCTGTATAATTTTGACGGTCAGTTTGTGAGGGCTGGTGACAGCAAGTATTCGGAGAAGTTGCTGACCATATCCGGGAAACTGCCTGTGGGATTGCTCATATTTATCCTTATGTAGATGAAAGATTTTGTTGCGATAGATTTTGAGACTGCCAACGAGGAGAAAAGTAGCGTTTGCGCAGTCGGTGTTGTCAAGGTGAAAGACGGCAGGATAGTCGATAGTTTCTATAGCCTTATTCATCCGGAACCGGAATACTATCAGTGGTTTTGCCAACAGGTTCACGGTTTGAGCGCGGAAGACACAGAGGATGCTCCAGTATTTCCTGACGTCTGGAAAAAGATTGAGCCGATGCTGGAAGGACTTCCGTTGGTCGCTCACAACAGCCCTTTTGATGAGGGATGCCTGAAAGCTGTTTTCAAGGTTTATCAGATGGATTATCCCGACTATACTTTCTACGATACACTTTGTCCGGCAAGAAGAATCTTTGGCGATTCCGTTCCGGATCACAGGTTGCCAACCATAGCAAAAGAATGCGGTTATGATCTGACTCGTCATCATCACGCACTGGCCGACGCTGAAGCCTGCGCTTATATCGCTATGAAGATTCTATAGAATCACTCTTCACAGGCTTTTCAAATACTCCGTAATCCCTTCCAC
>JAZLIS010000016.1:0-24941 GCA_045617505.1 Bacteroidales bacterium
TGCGGCGTGCTCTGCCTTTCTCTCAATGGCAACTCTACAGACAAGGTCAAGTACATCACAGTCATAGCGAACGAAGGGGTTTGCGGAAAGTTCACGATGAGCGATGCGGCGACACTCAGCCTCAGCGGTACTGTTGGGAAATATAGCAGGACTGTCTCTCTGGACTGTTCTCACGTTGGAGAAACAACTGAAGGCGCTGCAAACGGCGGCGTAGCGCTGTCATCAACGGCCACGAACTTCTACATCTATCTCCCTCCAAAAACATACACTGCCGGGATGAAGATTATCATCACAACTACCGATAGCAGGGTTTTTGAGAACACGACAAAAGCCGAGGCCACCATTGCCCGCAACAACATCTATACTTTCAACAACTGGACGTTGAATTTCCAGCCTAAACCAACTCTTCTGAGCGGTAAGTTCACGGTTGACGATGGCAAAACAGTCCAGTTCACCAAAGGAAACCTGTGGGCAGACGCCACTGACTCAAGCAATCCGACATTGCATTTCGAGACCAACCAGTGGGAGAGCATTCCGACTTCCGAAGGTCCTATGGAAATGGTAACCAGCCACGTGTCTCATTTCACTTGGTCCAGCACTGTCGAAAAAGCTGTAGGCGAAACCAATAATGGCGGTAATCTTTTCTGTGACGAAAGCCAAAAGGATAATATTACCGTTGATGAACAATCAGGTTATTATGCTCTCAGCAATGCTGAATGGAACCACCTGTTCTCGGGGAGAACCAGTTCATTGAGCAAATATGGTTACGCAACCGTCAATGATGTGACCGGTATCATAATTCTCCCGGATACGTTCAGCGATCCGTACGCAGGCATCAAGGAATTTAAGCCAAAATCCACCACCGGTTGGGATGCAAATAAATACTCGGAGCCCGAATGGATAGCCATGGAGTCAGCGGGCGCAGTTTTCCTTCCCGCTGCGGGCTACCGCGATGGTTCCGATGTCAGCGGTGTCGGCGGCCTCGGCTACTATTGGTCGTCTTCTGCAGGCGGCTACGGCGCGTACTACGTGTGCTTCTATAGCAACTCTGTCGACCCTGGCAGCAGCGTCTACCGCGGCTACGGCTGCAGTGTGCGCCTCATTACAGACATCCCTACAGAATAGCATAAAAAGAAACACACATAAGCAACGACTGCATCCTTGGGAGACCAGGGATGCAGTTCTGTTAAGGGGCGGCGGGTGGGTCACAGAAACTTATGCTGTTTACGCCGTCATAACCAATTACGTTGTGTCCATTCGCACAGACGGAAGAATTTCACTCCACCTCCATCAGGAACGACATCTTCTTGAAGATGTTCCGGTACCCGGTTTGAGTATCTATAAGCAGATACCTGCAATACACCTGGTACGAAGGACCAGAGACGGGCCAAAGATTTTGGAAATCCGGGATGACAAATCGCACATCTGCGTCAGTGGAAGTGCAATTTGAAAGGGCCGGAAAAGTTCTCAGATATCCGTCATTCCGACCTCGGCCGGGCTCGGTAAGTTGTAGCTTCAGCACCACCCGATATCTCGTCGGATCTGTGCACTCCGGAAGCAGACATCTGAAGGTCATCTGCATATCTGAATCATCAATGACAACTGCGCTGCTGAACTCCAGATGCACCACCGGAAAATCCTCCCAGGGTGCAGGCTCCGGAACGTGTTCCGCGCCCAGCTGTGCAAATCCGTGATACGCACTCACGAACAGGTTGTGGCCAGTAATATGAGTGGAACCGTCAAACGGAGGTTTGTGACTCGGAGCCGACACAGCAAAAGCATTCCACTGCAACTGCACATCGTGGTCAAGAGACTTCCACGCAGCGAGAGCCCGACGGTGAAGTTCAAGATGTTCCAACTGTCCCGGAGTCCCCGGATATTCACAGACCGGTTTCTTCTTCCAGAAGCATACTCCGTTCCGATGGTAGAACGTAACGTCTCCCACTGAAGACCAGCAGTCGGAAAATCTTGGGTTGGGCTCGTATCGAGGCATAGATGAAAGTATATGCGAATATCAGTGATGCAAATTTACTGATAATGCGCTGAATAACCACTGCCAGGAGCAAAGAAGAAGCCTCCTCGGATATCGCTATCAGGGAGGCTAAGGGAATGTAGATATAACATATCTCCAACAGGGTGGGGTTCACAGTACAAGTTTTCCACAAAGAGTTAGCTCGGAGGTAGCTCCAAGGGAGCAAAGAGGGGCGTATAAGCAAGCAAGAGAATGCCCTCGGTCTTGACTGTCATTCCACAGAGACAAAAATAGCAAACTTTCCGGAATCTGCGTGCATCAAAGGTGTCCGTTCCGGGCGTGTGATGCCGGTGATTTCCGGCACGACGCCGGGGCGTGCGTCAGTGTGGTCGGGCTCGGCGGTTTTGCTCTTTCGGGTGTGGCTGCGACAGCGGACATCTCACGAAGGAGTAAAAACGCGAGCAGGCAAGGCGATAGCCGCGGCAGGCGGCGGACGTACCGCCGGTGAGTCGAAGGGATAAGGGTCTTTCCGCCGCTTGCACTGATGTCCGCATCAAGGGACAACGTCAGGGACGTTGAATCGAAGGAGTTCGGCCGCCCCGGCAGGCTGGTGCTGTGGGTGGGTGCAGCGGGATTGAAGGCGGAAAGGCAGCGGAGACTTCAGGCTCCGGCGGCTCCGCGGAAACCACGAAGACGGAATACGAATGCACGAGCGAAGGACGGAATAGCGAGCCGGACATAAATCATCCCGATAGGGATACCACATTGCGAGTCTGTGACTGGAGTGCAGTAGTGAGGAACGAACGGAGAGCACGAAAGGAACAGTCTCGCTTGGCTGCGAGCCCTCGGAAGATTTGACGAAGGCGAAGCCGAAGTCAATTCTGGAGAGGATCTGGCGAGCAGTTATAAAACAAGGCGTAGCCTTACCGAGGAGCGGAGGCTCTTGACTCTTTGTCGGGAGCCTGCGAGCGACAAGGAGTCACAGCCGCAGCGACCCGCCCGAAGGGCATAGAGTCCGCCGCCATCGAGCGAGGTGGGGATGTTGAAGTTTCCGATAAAGGTCCATACGTGGTAGGCCGTGGATGGACTGCAAAAGCAGTCCGCGGCCCGACGACGCCCCGGGTCCCGGGTGGGGCTTGAGGAGGGCCGCTTTTTGACAGCTGCGGACTCTTCGGCCAGGCACATTCACTGACGGTCATAAGAGATACAAATGCAGCTCCTTAACATAACGACCTGTTGTATAACACGGGCATACAGAGGCTTGGGCGGGCGATTTCTCTTGAATACTATATATAGTTGTGCGTGAGATACCGCCCGCGCCCGTGTTGTACAATTACGCGTTATGTCTAAGGCGCTGCGCACTGTGCTGACGGTTCTACGAAGGAAGGTGACTGGACGTTCTTCTCCCTGGGGCAGGGGGATAAACGGATGCAGCGAGCTGACGGGCTTGCCCGGCTGCTGACTGCATACCTTTTTCCTTTTAATCCTGCTCTTCGGTGACGGCTCTGCCGACATCGAGGAGCATAATAGACACAGGCAAGCCTATAAAGACGCCCTTGCGGCGGCTTTTCTGGCTTGTCTGACCGCTTTTATGCTTCCGCTGCCGCAGCACAAACGCTCCGGCACGGTCGAGTGCTCGAAAGACCGTGCCTTGCTGGACATCCGCATACCACTGTCGCCCTTTTTCGCCTTTAGGCGGGAATCATCAAAAGTCTTAAAATCCTATATAGCAGTATATACAGTGGAGAGAGGAATACACAAGCCTTGTCTCAAATTCCCATATATAGCAATACTACCTATACTGAGATAACGACACTCGCGCTAGTATTGCGATTGGTTTCATCCACACTTACTATACCCATCATCAATATCATCACAATCCACACTGACAGCATGATGAGCTGCGGCAGCAGCTAGTCAGCCAGCCGCAGGGTGGGCTGGGCGGGTCAGCTGCAGGCCACGAAGTGGCCGAAGCAGTGCGGAAGGCGGGAGCAAGTCTGTGGACTCAGACGCGCAGCGGCTGATGTCAACAGTCTTGCCCGCCTGGAGCGAATGGACAAGGTCGGTGGTATGGACGCCACTTGTGGCGGACTTACGACCGACACCTATTTCTCTTTTGGCAACGGAGCCGAAGGCGGAGTGGCCGTGGAGCCCGAAGCAGTCTTTCACGGCTGGCAGGATGCCAGACGGGAATGTCTGCCGGGCGGAACTCGATAGAGTGGAAGTCACGGAGGCGCGGAGTGCCGCAGTGGCTGGAACCAAGCCTTCTGAACGGAGCTTTAGCGTAGTGAAGAGGGCTTGACCTTTTTATGTTCAAATTAAATGATTGCGTCATTTTGTCATAATTATACTTCTGGCATTTATATTGATAAAACGCTATACAAATTAAAACTTGAGAATATATGAGATTAGATTATGATGAATGCTATGTAGATTTTAGCGAAAAGGACCAAATATGGCATTGGGATAGTAGCCTCGTCCCTGAAAATGCAGCATGGGTCAATATCTGTCATGGAAAAATGTTTGTTGTTCGACATTTTTGCAATATGATTGACTTGATGGTGCGAAATTTTAAAATGAAATTTTCTGCCGACCAAATTATTCGATTAGCAGAATGTACACCTGGACTGACTGTCTATCGTCCAACGCCAATTCCTGAAGATTCCTTTGATGAGGAAGTACATAATGCACCCATATGGTCTCGAAAAGACATTGAGAAATATATCGAACTAAAGCCAATAAAAGATTAAACATCTAGGGAAGCATAAACAGTCCTTCCCGTTTGTTATCTTTGCAAGAAAGAGTATTCTTCCTATGGCAAAGATATACGTTGCGAGCAGCTGGAGGAACCAGCATTACACTGACGTTGTCGACAGGCTTCGTGCCGCCGGTCACGAGGTATATAACTTCCGCAATCCTTCTCAGGGTACGGGCGGATTCCATTGGTCCGACGTGGATGCCGACTATATGAACTGGAATGTCGCTCAATATCGGGAAGGTCTGAAAAGTCCGAAAGCGGAAAAGCAGTTCGCCAACGACATCGAGGCATTGACCTGGGCCGACACTTGTTTGCTGGTATTGCCCTGCGGAAGAAGTGCCCACACCGAAGCCGGTTGGATGGCTGGAGCCGGAAAGAAGGTCATTGTCTATATCCCGGAAATGCAGGAAGCCGAATTGATGTACAAACTCTTCGATTTCGTTAGCGGTGACCTTGATGAGATAATCGGCTATCTGAAATAACCCTCCACTATGGAAGTCACTAACCTCCTTAATATTGGTACCCGTGCTGAACTGTATCAGTGGTATATCGACAATCACGATACGGCAAAGGACTTCTGGCTTCGTGTGAACCGAGCCAATGCCGAATATCCGGGCGTCATCAGGTATGTGGATGCGGTGGAGGTGGCATTGTGCTTCGGTTGGATTGACAGCACTCAGAAACGCATTGACGATGGCAAACCTGTCCAGCATTACACCCCAAGAAGAAAAGGACGCAATTGGTGCGAACAGAACATCGAGCGTTGTCGCAGACTCATCAAAATCGGCGAAATGACCCCTGCCGGGCTTGCAGTAATTCCTGACCTTGATCCGACACATTTCGTATTTGAAGACTGGGCAATTAACGAAATCAAAGCGGACAAAGAGGCTTGGGAGAACTATCAGTCATTCCCTGAAAACTATCGCAGAATCAAGCTCGACCGCATCCAGCACTACAGGAACACGGACCGCATAGAGCAAGCCAAAACAGCATTAAGGAACTTCATCAGTGACTGCCACAACGGCAAGATGTCTCCTAACTGGAGTGATTTCGGGAGACTGGAGAACTATTGACCTACCTCGCCAAATACTCGCGTATTCCTTCCACGTGCGTCCTCGCAATTGCTTCAATCGCTTCCTCTGACATCAGCCAACGGCATTCTTTCTCATTGGTGATAAAACCGTTTTCTGATAAGACGCAAGCTGACATAGTATGCTTCAAAAGGTAGAATTCTTCCTCATAGTCAATATCGCCGTCCGAGTAGTCTCCGCGCATCTTCATAGTCGGAAGATTGACTTTTGCGGCCTCGGCAATGCAGTCAGCGAGCCTGTCAGCAGCCGTATCACCCTTTGATGTGAATATGCTCCACCCGGATGGCGAAGTCCATTCTGAACCGTTTCCGTATGCGTTGAAATGGATGCTTACGCAGATTGCATTCTTCTTGCCGTGGAGAAGGCTCCAGGCATTTACACGGCGGCATCTTTCCTTGAGCGGAATATCGTCATCCTCCGGAACCAGGAGTTCTGCATCACAGCCAAGTTCCTTGAGTTTTGCTGTAACGCGACGTGCGACGATGCGATTGTAGTGGTACTCTCTAAATTGCCCGTCCGGGCTGCGCTTGCCGGCCGTGAACTGGCCGTGACCGTTGTCAATAAAGATTTTCAATTCGGTAGTGTTTTATGCTACCGATTCCCAAATGCTAATTTACCACTTTTTCTGATTATCTTTGCAGCGATACGCCGCTAGGCATATCTAAAAAATTCCCTTTCCCTCGTAGATGCAAGTCTGCGGGGGATTCTTTATATGTTGGGGCAGTGGGGCAAATTTGGGGCAGATTCAGATACAAAAAATGCCCCTCAGATAACTGAGAGGCATTTTAGAGCGGTGCGGAAGGGACTGCGAAAGGCGAAAATCCTAGAAATCCACTTCTGGCGAAGAATTTAGTACCATTTTAGTACCAATTCACGAAATATCTTAAATGAAAATGCCCTGCAATTACTTGTAGGGCATTTTGTGGCGGTGCGGACGAGGCTCGAACTCGCGACCTCCGGCGTGACAGGCCGGCATTCTAACCAAGCTGAACTACCGCACCATTCCGTTTTGGGACTGCAAATATATGCAGTTTTTTCTTCTATGCAAAATAATTTTTCACCTTTTTTCAAAAAAAGTAAAATGGACGTTACCGTACTTTTTTTCCTTCACGAAATACGGATGGCCTGTGAATGAATACTCCGCCGGATGCTCCAGAATAAAGAGCCCGCCCTGAGCAACGACGGAATTCGCAAAAACCTTGTCAGGAATCGTATCCAGACTGTTGATTGCGTATGGAGGATCCGCGAATACCACCTCGAACTCCCTGTGGCAAATGGGCAGGAAATCAAAAACATTATGGTGGACAACCTGCACTGAACCGGAAACGCCCAGTACCGAAGCGGTCTTCTTGATGAAACCGGCATTGGCGGCATTCATCTCAATGGCGACAATATCCCTGCAACCGCGCGATGCAAACTCAAACGATATACTCCCCGTCCCCGAGAAAAGATCCAGAAGCGATGACTCCTCAAAATCTATCTCATTGACCAGAACGTTGAAAAGACCCTCCTTGGCAAAATCGGTTGTAGGACGAGCCTTATATCCCACCGGAGGCATAATGTTCCTCCCCTTCAGATTTCCACCTATTATCCTCACTCCACCACCTCCACTCTCTTGAAAATTCTCGCAGCTCTCCCGGCCAATCCGATGGCATCTTTTCCGAAAATAGTGAGAACAGTGAGACCGGGCTTGAACTTGAAACGTTCCATAGCAGATATTACATAGAATAGTGCCGTCGATGCAACATCGGCACGATATGTATTGATTATCTGCAACTTCTTTCCAAATGCGATAAGAACATCCAAAGTCCCTGTATCGGAAACGTTCACCAGAACCTTGTTGTGTTCCGTCAGCCAGAAGAGCGCCCTCGCCTCCTCCTGAAGTTCAAGCGCCCGTCCATCATCCCCACAGTAAACAAGAACTGCCTTGTATTGAGGCAGTTCTATGCTTTTTACCAAATCCGTTTCTTCTACAGGAGATACGCTTGACAGATAATCCGCGACAGAGCTCTCTTCGAAGAATTCGGAAGGAACCAATGTAAACTTGAACACTATTCCCAGTTACCTGCGTTATTGTTGGGGTTATCGACACTGCCGACCATCATACCGGGATAGCGGTCAGTGTCTGTCATCTCCGCATTAAGATTGACGATAAGCTGCTCATCCATACCCTTCAGCAGGGCATTGTACGGCATTTTAGCCTCAAAAAGGGGAACCTGAACACCGGATACGGTCTTGACTACAGCATCCATCTGAACCTTTTCGCCCTCTGAGAAGGGGATTATACCGATTTTGTTGATATCAAAGTCATTGCGACCGACAAGAATGGTCTCCTTTGTGGGCACTTCGCTCTCGATGGTGAACACGAGGTTCTTCTCACCTTTCTGATACATCTCGTAAAGCTGAGTATTGGTGATTTTTTTGTTCGCCTTGCGAATCCTGTCGGTATTGGCGACAGCAGCGGAGTCATCCGGAGAACCGACCTGAAGCTCAACCTTCATCTTGCCGTTCAGATAAAAATCCTTCAACGAATCAACATCTGCAGTGAAGTGATTGTAAACGCTCTTGTAAGCGACTTCAAGATCGCGGATATCCTTCAACTGCTGAATCGCAACCGCTTTGCGGGAATCTCTCTCCTTGTCGAATTTGACAGGCTTGCTGATGCTTGAATAAACAAGGAAAACCAGACCTATGATAACAATAGGTAAGAGGACAACTGTAAATAATTTTTTCATATTCCAAATGTTATATATAATCAAAAAACTCCTCGGATATGGCATATCCGATTTACAAAGTTAAAATAAATATTTAGTCCTTGCAATATTTTTTAATTTTGCAGACAAGTTTTTTCAGACAGCAATGACTATCGACACCTCCTACCTTGAAAAAATAGTGGCATCAGCCTCGAAAATTGCCATCATCGGACATATCAATCCCGACGGAGACTCGGTCGGAAGCGTAACAGCCCTGTACCATTATCTGGCAACCACAGGAAAGAGACCGGTTATGATTCTGCCCAATGAATATCCTGTCCATCTCGCGTTTCTTGACCCCACCGGCCCATCCGGAAAACGCATATTGATTGATGCCCTGCAGCACGAGGATGCCTGTAGAGCCATACAAACGGCTGATGCAATCATCTGTCTGGATATGAGTTCCCTCAACCGTACCGGAGAACTCAGGGAGACAATCATCTCATCCCGGGTGCCGAAAATCCTGATAGACCATCACCTCAGTCCGGCACGGGAACAGTTCGACTGTGTATATTCTACAACAAGCATCTCCTCCGCGAGCGAACTGTTGTTCTGGATTATCCTCAACCTCCCGCAGATTGCCGGAGATATCAGCCGGATTCCGATGAAAACGGCGGACTCCATCTATGTCGGTATGATGACCGACACCAACAACTTCTCCAACTCGGTTTTCCCTTCAACGTTCGAAATGGCATCATCGCTCATAGAGCGCGGCGTGAACAGGGACCGTCTTCAGTCGAAGGTGATGAGCAGCTTCAGTTTCCAAAGGATGAAACTGATGGGCCTCCTTCTCAAGGATTCAATGAAAATTGTCAAAGGGACTGGGGCGGCTTATATTATTCTGACTGAAAAGAATAAACGCAGCTATCGCTACAGGCAGGGCGACTCGGAGGGATTCGTCAATCTTCCCCTGAAGATAAAAAGCGTGAAAATCAGTGCGCTGTTCACGGAAGACTCCGCCAACGGCTATGTCAGGGTCTCCCTCCGGTCGAAAGGGAATATAGATGTCAATTCCTTTGCCAGAGCCTGTTTCAACGGAGGAGGGCACAAAAATGCAGCGGGAGGCAGGCTGGAAATTCCCATAGAGGAAGTCCCCACCTATTTTGAGGAAGCGTTAAAAAAATTTTTCAAGGCATAGGTTTTGTTGTATCTTTGCTCCCAAATCACAACACGGATGATCAAGCGGATATTTCAGATAATAGTTGTCGTTCTGATGGCAGTTTCCTGTGAATCGGACTATCAGACAACATTGCTTGACCAGGAGAGCTTCATCGACAAATACATCACCTCCCAGTTTGCGGACTACACAGTCGTACGCAATGAAGGCGTCAATCGGGTCATCATCAAGCAAGGGAACGGTGCCACAGTTGAAAAAGGGGATCTGGTCAGTTTCATCTACAGGGGATATGTGCTGACATCCGGAGGGCCGACCACCCTGCTCACCGAGGACCAGGCGACTGTCGAGATAGGCGGCGGGGACATCATCAAGGGGGTTGACAGCGGATTGATAGGAGCGGCCAAAGGTGAAGAATCCGTACTGCTTTTCTCAGCACAGTACGGCTATGGGAAAAACGCATTGAACATCGTCCCCGAAGCATCCGCACTGATGTTCCAGACAAAGATAACAAATGTGGTCAAAAGAGATAAATGACAATGAAGAGAGCAATAGGAATCATATCTGTACTTTCGGTGGCGGCATTGATTTTTTCCTGCGCAAAAGACAATGAGGAGGATTCTCCCATCACATACAAGAGGGTGATGACATCGTGGATCAAGGTCAATTATCCCACAAAAATGGCAGACACCACCGCATCCGGCACATACATATTGGAAAATAGAGAAGGATACGGAGAGCAGCCCGGCGACACATCCTTCGTTTTCATCCACTATCTGAAACAGTCTCTTGACGGAAATATAGTCGATTACAACACTGAAGAGATTGCAAGACAGCTCACCTCCTACAACGGAACTTTTTCCGAAGGGGACTATTACGGACCCTCGATATGGCAGTTGGGCAAGGGGCATATCCCCAAAGGCATTGAAGAGGTCATCCGCAAAATGAAAGTGGGAGGTACTGTCAGGATTGCGCTCCCTCTCGCCGCCTCCACCGTAGATTCCGTATATTACAGCACTTTCTCTTCATCAACCGAAGATGATAATTATCTATATACTCTGACACTTGAAAAAGTGGTGCCGGACATTGTAAAATATCAGACGGACGTTATGGCGGCATATCGGGATTCGCTCTTTCCGGGCCTGTCACCGACAGATGAAGGGTTCTTCTTCAAAAAGCTTGTTGAGGCTGAACAGGAATATGATGAAGACGGGAATCCCGACACTCTTTCGGATGATGAATCGATATACATCCGCTACATAGCCCGCCGCTTGTATGACGGCAAGGTTTTCGACACTAACATTCAGGACACGGCAAAGAAATACCGTCTGTACGTCTCAGGCAAAACTTATGATGCACTGAGCATCAAATATTATAAGGATTCGGCCACAATGGTGGAGAAGAATTCCACCGTAACCGGCTTCACCAACGCCGTCAGAAAGATGAAATACAAGGAGGAAGCAGTCACTTTCTTCTGGTCAAAGATAGGATACGGCGACAAAGGCAAGAGTCCGTCCGTTCCGGAATACGCGCCGCTTTGCTTCACCATCCGGGCGAGCGAAACAAGCAGTGATTAACATATAATTTATCTATCTTATATGGAACTCAGAAAGATATTTTTGGGAATCCTTTGCGGAATCCTCTGTTTTTCCTACTCCTGTCCCGCCGCATCAGGGATGGGGGTAATTCTTGACAGCACCGCCGTGAAGATGTTCACAGACGGCTCCGGAGTATTCAACATATACAGGAAAGTAGCCGTCAATTCACCGGAAGGCGCACTTTCCAACCGTGTTATCAAGTTTGACTACGACCCTCTCACCGCCAGAGCCGCATTCAAATATGCCGTGATACATCACAAGGACGGAAGCACAGACTCCATTTCCGTCGCCAGAACACTGGATTATCCCGCCCCCGCACGGCTCATCTACTGGGGAGCCAGGCAGATAATGCTGGAGGTGGGAGCATTGCAACAGGGCGACATACTGGAGTATGAAATCGAGAAAAGCGGTTTTTCATACGCTCTGCTGGCCGATGGCGACGGTTCCGGAGAACGGTTCACACCCCCTATGAAAGGGGAGTTCTATGACATAGTCCCATTCTGGGTCAACGAACCCACCGACAGGAAAGTCTATCGTCTCGAAGTTCCGTCAACCAGAGAGATACAGTTCCAGTTCTACAACGGAACGTGCAGTTCTTCGATGAGATATGCCGATGACGGCTCCAAGATTTACACATTCGCCGTCAACGATGCGCAGCCGTTCCCTTCCGAACGGGGTATGTCGGACCTGTATGACGTTGCTCCGAAACTTCTGTTGAGCACGACACGACTGTGGAAGGAAAAATCGCTGTGGTTCTACAACATAAACGAGGATTTCGGCAGCTTCAGTTCCACACCGGATGCCGAGGCGACGGTAGCCGCTCTCCTTAAAGGCAAAAAAACCGAAATGGAGAAGATATCAACGCTCACCCACTGGGTTGCCGACAACATCCGGTACGCCGGAATCTCAATGGGACAGGGAGAAGGTTATACTCTGCACCCCTTGAGCATGAATTTCACGGACCGGTGCGGGGTCTGCAAGGATATCGCGGGGACTCTTATTGGAATGCTCAGGATTGCCGGCTTCGAGGCCTATCCAGCAATGACAATGGCCGGAAGCCGTATCGAGAGCATCCCTGCTGACCATTTCAATCACTGCGTCGTAGTAGTCAAACTCAAAGACGGCTCTTATATGCCGCTCGACCCCACCTGGGTTCCTTTCACAAGGGAATTGTGGAGCAGCGCGGAGCAACAGCAGAATTATCTTCCCGGCATTCCGGAAGGTTCCGATTTGCTGGAGACACCTGTTGTAGATCCCGGAAAGAATCCTGTCAATGTTATGTCCGAAAATATACTTGAAGAGGATGGCACCCTGTACGGGACATTCACCATTTCAGCTGAAGGTTGGGCCGACAAAAGCATCAGGAGCATTTTCTCCGGCAACAGACAGAGAGACTGGAAATCACTGCTCGAAAGAGAACTCAAATCCGCCTTCCCGAAGGCTAAACTCATATCCGTTGCTTACGGAAAGGACCCTCTGGATTATCTGTCGGCACCGGTAAAAGTCACCTTCAAGTTTCAAATACCGGAATATGCAGTTGCCGGAGACGGAGAACTGGCCTACAGACCCGTTTCGACAGGCGGTCTGTTCAGGCGCATCTTCTCGTTCAGGGAGACAGGCTCCTACCCGGGAGAGAGAAATTACAGTTTCAAAAGTGATATCGCCAAACTCGTGACAATCACAGAGAACACCGTGGTCCCCAAAGGATATCTTCTGGAAGGAGGCTCAAGAAGCAGCAAAACCGAAGGAAGCGCAGCACGGAGCGAAAGCCGAATCTTCCAGAATTATGCCGGTCTGCACCTGACCCAGACAATCAGCCTCAATAAACGGGTTTATCAGGCTGAGGACTGGAAGGAATTCCGCGATGCGGTCGGGAACTTCAATGACTATTGCGGTTGGATAATCCTTAAAAAGAGATAGCAATTATGAAAAAGATACTGACAGCCATATTATTGTCACTCGGGCCGACATACCTCTGCTCTGCAGCAGTAAAAGACCCTGATGCGGTCTATAACAGAATAGAAAAGGAATATACACTTTCCACAGACGGCTCACAAACCTGCAGGACTGTTCTGGAACTGACATACAATTCATATCATTCGATACACACTCTCTACGGAGAGACTTTTATTGACTACAATCCCCAATGGCAGGATCTGGTCATCAACTCCTCCTACACAAAAAAGGCGGACGGAACGAAGGTGATGACACCTGAGAATGCTTTCGTCCCTACCCTTCCGAGGTTTGCAGATTCGGCTCCCGCCCATAACGGATTGATTCGTATGGTTGTGGTTCATACCGGTCTTGAGAAAGGATGCACGGCATATCTGGACTACACCATTATCTTCAGGCCGGGGTATCTTCCCGAACTTGACGCCTCCACCCTTGTCGAGACGGACTCTCCAATCGGGGAGCTCAAGATAACCGTCAACATCCCTAATAAAAAGGAACTTGTCTATTCATTTTCGAAAGGCAACCACGAACCGATTGAAACTGCAACCGAAACCGGCAGAAAATATGTCTGGAATTTCAAGGATATCAGTGCCGTCCCCTCCGACCCGGGAGATTTTCTGAAATCACGCTTCACGGCAACGACATTCAGTTCTTTTGAAAAGGCATTTTCATTTCTTTCATCACAATTCATCAAGGAGAGCGATCTGGATAGCGCAACCAGAGCATACGTATCCGTACAAGGCCCTGATGATGCGAAGATTGCAAGCGTAAATAAATTCCTGAGAGAGCATCTGGCGATAGTTTCCATACCTCTGGAATCCACCTGCTACAGATTGAGGAGCGCAGATCAAATACTTTCAAGTGCCTACGCCACGCACGATGAACGCGAAGTTTTAAGGTGCGCACTCCTGAACTCAGCGGGAGTAAAAGCCGAAATCACCCCGATCTGCAGCACGGAGCCTGTCGCCCTGGGAGACATATCGGGGCTGAAAACGAAGGCTGTATCGGAATCCGGTGCAATATCCACTGAAAAGGCTTTTCACTTCAATCAGAAATATGGGGCTTCCGACCTGAAAGACGGTTATCTTGTAGCAGTTCTTCCTTTCCCGCAGCAATCATTCAACGGATCTCCCTACTCCTCATATCCGTCCGGCAGAACGGCCGAACTGCTTCTCCACCGCAACATCAGCGAAATTCACGAATACGAAATAACGCTGGAGGACGGATTGATTCCTTCAGGGATTGAAAGACTGAATGCGGAAATTTCGAACGGAGCCGGATTCTACAGCATCAAGGCCGGACTCGACGGCAACAAAATCACCATAACCAGAACACTGGAAATATACAAAGACACCATATCCCCGATAGAATATCCTGATTTCCGGGAATTGATTGCAGTCTGGAGCGATGCCCCGAAACTTATTGTAAAGAGGCCATAAGAGCCAGGACCCTTCCGCGGTTTATCTCGATGGAAGCCCCGTCCCCGTTGATTTCGTGATACTTGCCCACTGACTTGTAGTAAGCGGCAATTGGCTCTGTCTGGGCGTGATAAGTGGCTATTCTGTTGGAAATGGTAGCTTCCGACGCATCGTCGGCACGTCCTTCGATTGCCGCTCTATGAGCTATTCTTTCCCGAATCACACTGTCGGAAATCATTATTGATATTACTGCCGTCACCTCCTCTCCCCTTGCGGCAAGGATTTTGTCCAGTGCCTCAGCCTGAGCCAAGGTACGGGGAAAACCGTCAAGGAGAAATCCGTCGAAACCCTTGATTGTGTTGAAGGCGGATTCAATCATACCCTCAACAATCTCGTCAGGAACAAGAGCTCCGGCGGCGATGAGTGCCTGCGCCTTATTTCCGAGATCTGTCCCGGCGGCTATTTCAGCACGGAGAAGCTCTCCCGTGGAGATGTGTTTCAAATTGTACTTTTCAGAAAGTGCGCCTGCGTGCGTTCCCTTTCCCGCACCCGGAGGGCCAAAAAGAATGTAATATTTCATCAGTCCAATATATAAATATCCTTGTAATTCCTTCCGAGCTGGTCATAGTCCAGACCATACCCCAATATGAATTTGTCTTCCACTTCCATCGCCACATAATCTATCTCTATCTCCTTGTGATAGACATCCTTCTTGAGAATCAAAGTGCAATATCTCACCTCCCTCGCGCCGGCCTCCTCCATCAGTTCATTCAGGCGGACAATGGTATTCCCGGTATCGACAATATCCTCCACGACTATGACAGTACGGTTCCTGACCGACCGGGAGAGCCCCATTGTCTCGGACACATTGCCGGTGGATTTGATCCCCTGATAAGACGACACTCTCAGGCAATCGATTTCACAATTGAAATTCAACCTCTGCATAAGAGCCGTCATAAAGGGCATGGCCCCTGTCAAAACGCATACAAATACAGGAATGTCGTTGGTGTTCTTGAAATCCTTGTTGAGTTTTTCGGCGACACGGTCGATAGCCGCCTCAATTTTCTTGTTCGGAATGTACGGAACAAAATATTTGTCGTGAAGATGAATTCTCGGCATTTGAAAACAAAATTTTCTCCAAACAAATTTAATCATTATTTTTGCGGAGTACAAAAACGGTACAGTTAGTTTTTGACATTTTATCAACCATTCTGAAAGAGGATTATGAGGAGAGAGCTTGTGGGGATTGGCATCCTTGTCTTATTTTTCACTAATTTTAACGGCCACTGCCAGAATACGGACACATCACAGGTCCTGACGCCTTTCCAGCGGCAGAGTCTGATTGACTATTGCGAAGAGTATGGAGAGGTGCTTTCGGCCAGCGAACTCGGTAATATAGACGGCTTCACACCGGATGAGGCCCGCTGGTTATGGGAGAGCATAAAAGGTACGGAGACACAGTCTGACCGTATCGGAAAGCACACGGCATCGGCCAGGCTCAGGAAGAAATATCTGTCGGAAGGGTTCTCAGCCACAGCAAAATACGGCTATGAAGGGAACCGGCTCTCCGCTGGAATCACAATCGACAATGACCCTATGGAGAAATTCCCCGATTTTGTAAGCGGATTCATCAAATACGGAAATTTCATTGCAGGAGATTTCTCGGCAAGGTTCGGGCAGGGGCTGGTCCTGTGGAAAGCCTTTTCCTTAAGCACGATGGGAGAGCCGGAAACGCTGATGCGCCGGCAGGCGGGATTTAACGGATACCGATCATCCGACGAAAACAATTTCCTTCGTGGAATCTGTGCAGAATTTCCGCTCGGACGGAAGATAAAGTGCAATGCATTCGCATCCTACAGGAAATCGGACCTCAACGCCGTTGACAGTTGCGACGTCCACGAGTTCGTAGCCGGAATAAATGCGTCCTATTCCTCTGAAAATTGGAGGCTCGGCCTGACTGCAGTGACTTACTGCTACGACCGGCAGATCAGACGGCGTGTCGGAGACTACAACAGACTGCGCCTTTATGACGGTCTGTGGGGCAATGTCGGTATCGACTTCGCCTGTACCGTCAATCATTGGAGATTTTTCGGTGAGGCCGCTCTTGATGCCAAGGCATCGCCGGCAGCTCTGGCCGGAGTCTTGTGGACACCCTCCTACAATCTGGAGGCCGGCCTGGTTGCAAAAGCTTTTTCGCCGTCATATTCAGCCACTCACGCAATGGACGGCACCTACAATATGATAGGGGGCCAGGCATCCGTAAAGTATCAGAAAGGAGCATGGAAATTCAATTTCAATACCGAATACGGCTGGCACCCCTGGTACAGCTACGGCAAGCCTGCCGGTGAAACGCTGTTCAAGGCAAGACTGGCGGCACAATACACATTCCGCAAAGGGACATCCGTTCTGGTGCAGACATCTTTCAACAAGACTCTGAAACTGAGACTGCACGTAGCGATACCGGCAGGCCCGTTCACAATATCCTCACGGTTCGAAGGCAATCTGAAGGGGTACGCCGCGTATGCTGAAACCACCTGGCGGTCAGGAAAAGTTGAGATATCCGCAAGGGGCACTTTCTACAATACGGAAGGCTGGGATTCAAGAATATATCTGTACGAGAAAAACGTTCCGGAAAGTTTCTCTTCGGAAGTCTTCTACGGAAAAGGAATGGGGGCATACCTAGTCGTAAGGTACTCCCCCATCAAGTCACTGGACCTCTGGCTGAAAGCGCGTCACGACTATTCGGCCTTCTTTATCCGGATGGTCATCCCGGGATAGATTTTGCTATTGGAGTTCAATCCGTTCAATTTGTAAAGAGTAGAGAGAGAAACCCCGTGACGCTGGGCTATTTTTGACAGGACATCGCCTTTCTTTATCACATAGACCACATATCCGTCCTTCGTATTGTCAGAACTTGATTCGGACGAAGATGATGTATTGGCAGAAGAGACGGACGATCCGCCCCCCTTCGCGCTTCCATATATATATAACCTCTGGCCGACACGTATGGTATTGCTTTTCAGCCCGTTCCATTTCTTTATATTGGCGACTGTCGTACGATACCTGCGCGCTATGGCACCGATGGTCTCCCCTGATTTCACCTTATGGACAATTCTCTGTCCGTCAGTCCCCCCTGTCTCCTCAATCTTCTTGATTGTGACGGGATTGAAGAATACAGAATCCTGATATGCGTAGATTTCGCTCTCTTTGTCAGCGAAGGCGTTGGTATAGTTGTGAGGAATGTTCAGAATATATTCACGCTCGGTGCCCGGGACGATATCGTGGACATACTGGGGGTTCAGGTCCCTCAACGTCTCCACCGGAAGTCCTATGACCTCGCTCACCTGCTTGAAATGGAGCATCTTGTTGACGTGGAAGGTATCGACGTGCGCGGGGAGGGAAATCTGGGCCGGAACTATACCGTGCTCCTTGTAATACTTCAGGGTATATAACGCCGCCACGAATGCGGGGAAATATCCGCGGGTCTCGCGGGGCAGATATTGATATACGGACCAGAAATCGGTTTTGCCGCCGCTCCTCCGGATGGCCTTGTTGACATTGCCTGTTCCGCAGTTATACGAGGCAATTGCCAGCGACCAGTCGCCGAAGACCATATAACTGTCACGCAGATACTGGGCTGCGGCGCGACAGGATGCCACGGGATCCAGACGTTCATCCACAAATGAGGTCATATTGAGTCCGTATATCTTTGCAGTACGATACATAAACTGCCACATTCCCTTGGCCCGTGCTCTGGAAACCGCCGTGGGATTGAAAGCCGATTCGATGATAGCCATACAGACCAGCTCC
This sequence comes from Bacteroidales bacterium, assembly GCA_045617505.1. GTDB lineage: Bacteria > Bacteroidota > Bacteroidia > Bacteroidales > UBA932 > Cacconaster. The sequence continues at coordinate 18,468 of JAZLIS010000016.1, forward strand.
TTGGGAAGCTTGTACTCATCGAAAATCTCTTCGATTATGGGTCCGTAATAGGAGTAAAGGCCCAGAATCCTGGGAGTGATTTTCAGTTTCTCGGTATAGAGGATTATGCTGTTCTTCACATACCTGTTGAACTGCACAGGGATGAACGACCCCATATTGTTCAGTCTCATGATATAGACGGAATCTGGAATATTGCTCGCCAGAGTGTCAAGGTCTATGGCCGCCATATCAACCTCGTTCACGTCCATCATCTTCTGAACGTAATAGAGGTTCAGCAGCGAATCGATATTTTCCGCATTGTATTCGATAACCGGCAGGGAATCCTCCGCACTGTCCTCATCACCTTCGTTGCTGATAGGCTGGATTGCAGCCTGATACTCCACATACAGGGAATCGTATGCCCTCTGCAGGGAATCCACCTGAGCCTGAAGGTCTGTTATCTGTTTCTTGCGTTTGAAAACTGACTGGCCGTCAGCCTGACCTCCGACCAGGATGAAACAAAGAGATAAAACAATAGCAGTCCGGAATCTTCTCATAATCTAAAAGGAAAATTTTACATTTATTCCCAACGCCGAAGCCCCCGACTCGGGTGTCAGGCTGGCATATTCGGCGTTCAAAGGAGTTATTACCGTTGGAGAGACCTCAAGTGAGGCTATATTGTCGCTCACGTCAAAATCGTGCATATGAGCGAACACATTCGCATCTATTACGTTCAGTGCATACACAAGGATGAAGCCCAGTATGGAATAGTCCCGATAGCGGCGGTACGTGGTCTTGTACCACTCTGCCTGACTGGCGGTGATTCCACCTATATAACCGGAACCGGGCTTGTTGCTGTCCATATCATATATATATTTGAATCTCTTGTAGTTCATATCGTTCTGATGGTAGAAGTAGCCGCAGACGGCAAATCCTCCATACCAGATGGGAATCTTCCACCAGTCTCCATTATATGCCTGGCCGAGTCCGGGAAGAATGGCGGAATAGATTGTTGCCTTGGCCGCCACCGGTTTTGGAACTTCCGTCTTGTAAGATACCACCCCGTCGAGAATCTGTCCCCAATAGAAAAGCCCCGCACCTATATAACTGGCGGTACGCAGGGTTTTATACTTTGCCTCACCGGTCTGATGGTATTTCCTGTTGAACATTATTCCACCCGCTATGCCGGCACCTATTCCCCCGTATGCAATCGGAATTTTCCAATACTGCCTGTTATAGATTTGCGAGGCACCGGGCAGGACAGCCGTTCCCAAAAAGAGATAACCCAGCTCCAGAGTATCCTTCCTTGTAAAGCCCCTGACCATTCTTTTTATTGAAAAGCCTTGCAGGGAATCGGTCACAACCTGGGCATTTTCATCGGTAGTGTTCTGATTATCCATCCCGGCCCCCGGAGGACCCATAGCCTGATTCATCTGGGCCCCGTAATTGGCTTTACTGGAACGGAACTGCGCATCAGCGTCGTATATGACGCCGAGTACAAAAATGATGAGCAGTATTATTTTTCGCACTACAATGATTTCAACATATCCAAAAAGCGCTCCACCTGCCTGTCATCCCTGAACCTGACAGTCAAAGTCCCTTTGCCTGAAGCAGATTTTTTCAGTGAAGCCTTGCTTCCGAGAACTCTTTCAAATTCCTTCTCCAGAGAGGAATATAGAGCAGGCTTGTCTTCGCGCGGGATGGCCGGGGCATCCTGCTCTGCGGATGCAGCCTTATGTTCCAACTGGCGCACGGACCAGCCCTCTTCTATTGCCTGCCTGCAAAGCCGAACCTGCCGTTCGGGATTCTCCACAGAAAGAATCGCCTTGGCATGACCGGCAGAAATCCTACCAATCTTGAGTTCCTTCTGAATTTCCTCCGGCAGCTTGAGAAGGCGCAGAAAGTTCGCCACCGTGGCACGTTTCTTCCCGACTCTTTCAGACAATGCCTCCTGAGTAAGATTACACTCCTCGATAAGGCGCTGGAAACTCATAGCCGTCTCAATGGCATCCAGATTCTCACGCTGGATGTTCTCGACGATTGCCATCTCGAGCATCGCTGTATCATCGGCATCCCGAATATATGCGGGGACCGTTTTCAGGCCGGCCATCCCGGCAGCTCTGAAACGGCGTTCACCGCTGATTATCTGGTAGCTGCCTTCAGCAACCTTACGCAGTGTCAGGGGCTGGATAATACCGAGCGACCTGATTGAAGCCGACAGCTCGGCAAGAGCCTCATCATCGAAGGTGTCACGCGGTTGATATGGATTGGGAACAATCCGCGACAATTCCACTTCCGTCACGGACACAGGGTCTTCCTTGGGGATCAAGGCACTGAGACCTCTTCCAAGTGCATCTCTCTTTGCCATTATGATTGTTTGTTTGTTAACTCTTTTGCAAGGGACAGATAGTTGCCGGCACCGCTGGATCCGGCGTCATAAGTAATTGCCGGCTTTCCGAACGAAGGAGCTTCGCTCAAGCGTATATTTCTGGTGATGACCGTATTGAACACCATATTCGCAAAATGGGTCTTCACCTCCTCTACAACCTGATTGTGAAGACGGAGACGATTGTCGAACATAGTGAAGAGGAACCCTTCTATCTTGAGGGCAGGATTCAGACGGGCCTGAACGAGCTTGATTGTATTGAGAAGCTTTCCGAGGCCCTCCAGTGCGAAGAATTCAGGCTGCACGGGAATGATTACACTGTCCGCCGCCGTAAGCGTGTTGACGGTTATCAATCCCAGGGACGGAGCGCAGTCAATGATGATGTAGTCGAAGGAGTCCTTGATTCTGTCCAACTCCTTCTTGAGCACCATCTCCCTGTTGGCGACGTCAAGCATCTCTATCTCCGCTCCAACAAGATCGATATGGGCGGTGATTATCTTGAGATACTTCATATCCGTATCCTTCACGACATCCTCTATCTTCTTCTGTCCTATCAGAACCTCATACAGAGTGTTGTATTTTTCCGTGTCAGGATTGAAATTGAGTCCTGACGTGGCGTTCGCCTGAGGATCGGCATCGATGACAAGAGTATTGTACTCCATCACGGCAAGAGATGCCGCGAGATTGATTGCCGTGGTGGTTTTTCCCACTCCCCCTTTCTGATTTGCTATCGCGATAATCTTTCCCATATTATAGCTTTTAACTTGCGAATTTACTAAATTTGCACTACAATATCAAAAAGGTATGGCAAAAACTATTTGGAAAGTAATCGTAAGCAGGATGTCCGGAATGGGCAAGGCCCTGAGGGACTGGCCTGAAATCTCAGGACTGCTGAAGAAAGCGGGGATAGAATACAGTGAAGTGATTACGGAGCGGCCGTATCACGCCATAGAACTTGCCGCGCAAGCCGTCAAGGATGGGTTCCGCAAACTTCTCGTCATCGGCGGAGACGGAGCCGTACACGAAGTGATAAACGGCCTGTTCTCTCAGGAGGAAGTCTCTCCCGGCGACGTGACAATCGCCCTGATTCCGGTGGGTTCGGGAAATGACTGGGCCCGTATGCACAAGATACCAAAGAACTACAAGGCGGCCGTCGCCGTAGTGGCCCAGGCAGATGCCTTCGCCCGCTTTCAGGACGTTGCCCGCATTGCCACCCTTATGGACGGCAAGCCTTACAGCAGGTATATGATAAATATCGGCGGCCTGGGGTTCGATGCCGAAGTCTGCCGCCGTTTCGATATGGCCAAGGCACGTGGGAAGGCGAAAGACCATCAATATTACAAGTCCCTGCTGAGCGGGTTCCTGTTCTATCACTGCCTGAAATTCAAGGTCCGCGTAGACGGGAATCTGTTTTTTGAAGGGCCGGCTCTTTCTGTCGCTCTGGGAATCGGCAAATACTGCGGAGGAGGTATGATGCAGACACCCGACGCAATTCCGGACGACGGCCTGATAAACCTGACCGTAATCGAAAGAATCAACAAGTTCTCATTTCTGAAAAAGGTCCCGTCTCTTTTCAAGGGCACGGTCTATCAGCACAAGGAAGCTCACCACACTGTCGGCAAACATTTTGAGATTGAAGCCTTCCCCTACTCCTATATGGAGGTTGACGGGGAGACCGTGGGACGCACTCCCGTCACCGTTGACATCATCCCCGACGCCATAAAGGTCGTCAGCTGCATGAAGTAAATCCGCCTTGTTTATCTAAAGCTTGAAACCGTCCTTCAGGCTTGTCGTCCTGTTCATTACAAGCTTTTCGGGGGTTGAATCAGGGTCTTTCCTGTAGTAGCCGACTCTCTCGAACTGAACGGCGATACCGCTCTCATCTTCCAGAAGAGCAGGTTCGGCATAACCGGTCTTCACAATCAGGCTGTCCGGATTGAGAAATTCCTTATAATCCCTGTCCGCAGGTATGCTTCCCATATCAGCCTCGGTGAAAAGACGGTCATAATTGCGGCACTCGATCTCCTTCATATAGTCGGTGCTGACCCAGTGGATTGTACCTTTGACAGAACGCCATACACCGGAATTGGGGCTGGTCTGAGGGTCGTAGGTACATTCCAGTTCGACGACCTTGCCGTCGGCATCCTTGATAACCTTCTCACATTTGATGATATAGGTGTATTTGAGGCGGACTTCACCGTCGGGACGGAGACGGAAGAACTTCTTGGGAGCATCCTCCATAAAGTCGGCCCTGTCGATGAGAAGAGTCCCGGTGAAAGGAACCTTTCTCTTCGGTCCTTCGGGAGCAGCGGGATTCAGGGGAGTCTCGAACCATTCTACCCTACCCTTCTCCCAATTGGTCAGCGTCACCTTGATGGGATCGTCGCTGACAACCATATAGCGGTTGCTGCGCTCGTTCAGGTCCTGACGCACGCACCACTCCAGAAGTCCGATGTCCATAAGCTGGTCGTGTTTCGTGACGCCTATCTTCTCGCAGAACATCTTCAGAGCCTCGGGAGTATAGCCTCTGCGTCTCACACCGCATAGAGTCGGCATACGGGGGTCGTCCCACCCGCTTACAAGCCCCTTCTGCACAAGTTCCAGCAGCTTGCGCTTCGACATCAGGGTATATGTGAGGTTCAGCCTTGCAAATTCATACTGATGAGAGGGGAAAATACCCAAAGTCTCTATGAACCAGTCATACAGAGGGCGGTGAACGTCAAATTCCAAAGTGCAGATTGAATGTGTGATATGCTCGATGGAGTCGCACTGTCCGTGTGTGAAGTCATACATAGGGTAGATGCACCACTTGTCCCCTGTCCTGTGATGATGCGCGTGCTTGATTCTGTAAAGAATCGGGTCGCGGAACATCATATTGGGGTGAGCCATATCTATCTTTGCGCGGAGGACCTTCTCTCCGTCGGCATACTTGCCGTCACGCATCTCGCGGAAAAGGCGCAGATTCTCCTCCACGCTGCGGTTTCTCCAGGGGCTGTCCTTTCCCGGAACCTCGACCGTCCCTCTGTTCTCACGCATCTGCTCCAAAGTCTGGTCATCCACGTAAGCCTGACCGCGCTCTATCATCATCTCAGCCCACTGATAGAGCTGGTCGAAATAGTCGGAAGCGTAAAGTTCCTTCTCCCACTGGAATCCGAGCCATCTGATATCCTCCTTGATGGCATCCACATACTCGGTGTCCTCCTTGGTGGGATTGGTGTCGTCATATCGCAGATTGGTCTTTCCGCCATACTTGAGGGCGAGGCCGAAATTTATGCAAAGGCTTTTGGCGTGTCCCAGATGAAGATATCCGTTGGGTTCGGGTGGAAATCTTGTGAGAATGCTCTCATATTTGCCGCTCGCAAGATCGGATTCTATAATCTCTTCAAGAAAATTAAGTTTCTTTTCAGCAGGTTCGGTCAAGGTCTTTTTTTCTTCCATTTCTGATGATTTTATCCGCAAAAGTAAATAAATTCGGCGAAAATTCGCCCCTATTTCATAATTTTGCGATGATATGTACGAGGAATACGAACTGATTTGCATTCTCGGGCCGACGGCGAGCGGCAAGACCAGATATGCGGTGGAACTTGCCGGGAAAATAGACGGGGAGATTTTATCCGGAGATTCCCGTCAGGTCTACCGCGGGATGGACATAGGGACAGGCAAGGACCTTGAGGAATATGGCCGCGTCCCCTATCATCTGATTGACATAGCGGATGCCGGCACAAAGTACAACATCTACCAGTATCAGAAGGATTTCAGCGAGGCTTTCCACGACATTGTCGGACGTGGAAAGCGTCCGGTTCTCTGCGGAGGTAGCGGACTTTACATCGAAGCCGTCACAAGCGGATATCATCTGCCTGACGTGCCGGCAGATGAAGCATTAAGGGCAGAACTGGGTGCACTACCGATGGATGAGCTGATTGCCCGATATGAACGGCTCCGCAAGCCTCACAACAAGACCGACTACGACACGAAGCAGCGGCTGATAAGGGCTCTGGAGATTGCAATTTATGAGAATGAGCATCCCGTGAGCTACTCCTCCTATCTGCCGCAAAAAACCAAATTCATCGGGATAAACGTGTCGCGGGAGGAACGGAACGCCAGGATTG
>JAZLIS010000017.1:0-2081 GCA_045617505.1 Bacteroidales bacterium
TCTCATCTTAGCGAGATTATAAAAGGGAAACGTTCTATCACAAAACCGGTAGCGGACAAACTGGAAGAAATCCTTGGAATTCCATCCATTGATTGGGTTAATCTTCAGACCAAATTTGATTACGACACTGCTCAAAACAAAGAAAGACAAATCGCGGAGACGGCTGCACACGATGAACTTCAAGAATACAATAAACTGATAGACATTAAAGTTCTGACAACTCGTCTGAACTTTAAATCCACTCTGTGTTCAGAGATTCTATCATTCATAAAAGAGTCATTTATGCTCCCTGAACCAGCAAGGCTACAGGTGCAGGCAGATGGACTTTTCAAAAAATCCGCAAAGGTCGGCAAAGATCCCCGTATGATTATGACATGGATGCTTCTTGCCAAGCATTTTGCATATTCCAGCAATTTTAAAGCTGATTATGAGGAATCACGTCTTGATGAATTGATTCCTCAGATTAGTTCTATCCTTCATTCAAATACAAATACCATTGAGAATCTTACACGCACATTCGCAAAGTATGGTATTCTGTTTGGTGTTGTAGAGAAAGTCGATGGCGCTTCGATTGACGGTTATTCATTTGATTATAATGGCAATCCTTGTATTGTTGTTACAAAACGATATAACCGTATTGATAACCTTGCGTTCGCAGTGATGCATGAACTCGGCCATGTCAAAAATCACGATAACGAAGACAGACGCGTTAATCTTGAAGATTATGACCACGAGAGCCCTGAAGAAAAAGCAGCTAATTCATTTGCAGCTAACGCTCTCATTCCTGATTCCGTATGGAAAGAAATTCCGGAAGTCAAATTATATCCGGCACAAATTCAACGGATCTATACAATATGGGCGCAAAACAATGGTTATAACAAATGGATTGCATTAGGCAGAATCAGCCACGAAACAGGAATGTATAAGTTCAGAAATGACGCTTCTCGCCGTATTTCTTGATATTGTCGTGTCAATACAACATAATAGCCCTCGCAATCATTTGCGGGAGTTTGCTTATCATACCATTGAATTAGGATATGCCATAAATCAATAAATATCAGTCGATTGATTTCATAGCACCCGTCTATCCCCAAAATGTCGGTAAAACTTTGCCGGCAACGTTAAAGTTCCCGGAGGAACCAGTCGGTGAGTTTCTGGTAAAGGTAGTCTCTCTCGTGGCGTATCATATTGTGCTCTGAGAGGGGGAACGGAAAATATTCTACCTGTATGCCCTTGTCGATGCAGGCCTGGAGGAAACTCAGGGAATGTTCCCAGACGCAGGTGTTGTCGCGTGCGCCCTGAATCAGAAGCGTGCGGGCCTTCAAGGAGCCGGCCTTGTCCGTCAGGGAAGTCAGCGCAAATCCGGAAGGATTGGTGGCCGGGTTGTCCATATATCTCTCGCCGTACATTATCTCGTACCATTTCCAGTCGATGACCGGACCTCCCGCGGCGGCGCATTTGAAAACATCCGGGAAGCGGGTCGCAAGCGTCAGGGTCATAAACCCGCCGTAACTCCAGCCGTGGACTCCCACTCTCGAAGAGTCAATCCAGGACTGCTCCAGAAGAGCCCGGATGCCGACCATCTGGTCGTCGGACTCAACCTGACCGCAAGCCCGGTTGATGGCTTTCTCGTATTCGGCGCCGTGGCTGAGAGTCCCCCGGTTGTCCTGGACATAGACGACGTAGCCCCGCTGGGCCATCACCATCTCCCAGATACGGAGGCCGGCAAGATAGGTCTCCTTGACGAGCTGTGAATGAGGACCGCCATAGACATAGACAATCAGAGGATATTTTTTCGAAGGGTCAAATCCCAGAGGGCGGATGAGCCGGTAATGGTTTTGAAATTTCCCGTCCGCGGAGGGGACAGTACCGAACTCCACGCTCGCCCGGGCATATCCCTCAAGCGGATCGCGCTTAACTTCGAGCGTGTCGAGGATTTTCCCGTCAGGACCGCAAAGGGTCATCACTCCTGGATTCCCGACCGAGGAGAAGAAATCAGTATAGCGTCCATCGCGGCCGAAAGTAATCTCGTGCCAGCCATCCCCTGCCGTCAGCCTCTCCGGCTTGGAGATACGCGCTTT
>JAZLIS010000018.1:0-32413 GCA_045617505.1 Bacteroidales bacterium
ACATCGTTAAGATGTTGATTATAAAGAATATAAATGTTTAACTAATAAATCGAGATCCATTTTTATTTGGATTTCAACTGGAAAGTCAGAATTATGGAACAGACCAATAACGAACTACTTGAACTCAAGGAACAGCTTGCAGCACTTCACGCAAAACTTGACAGGCAGGCTGAAATAAATGACTGCACTATAAAGGACGCGCTCGAAGCAAGTATCAGCGAGTTCCGGAAACTTGGCAACAGCAAATTCTGGTTCTGCATCATTGCAATGATAGTCATTGTGGCAATCGTTTACCTGCTTGAACTGGGACTCCCCCTGATCATCGCCACCGGCGTATTCTTCGCCCTCAATGCCGTTGATGCTCTGATACTCTCCAACAAGGAGAAAAGCATAGACTCCGGCGACTCGCTTATGGATACTATGAACAAGGTCCTGAACTACAAGAAGTTCAACCGTGTATCCACACTTGTGGCTCTTCCTCTCGCCATACTCTGGGCCGGATGGTATGTATATGAAATCTGCCTTACCCTCGGCCTGTCCGAGCCCAAGGAAGTAATCTTAATAGGCCTGGCCGCCCTCATCGGAGGAATCATCGGAGGCTGCCTGGGATATGCAAAATTCTACCGCCCGTCAATGGAGGAAGCCGACAACATCGTCCGCCAGATGAAAGAACTCAAGGGCGAGTGAAAGGAGTAATCAGCATTTTGATGCTTGCGCCCCGAGCAGAAGGGCTTTGGCCCGCCGGAAATCTAACCTTATTTCCTGCCTTCCCCATATTCCGGAGCATCAATATCACTGAGGTATTGCCGGGTTGGCTGAACGAATTGATATCCACCGACCATAAAGGATGAACCCCATAGGTCGATATGCAAGGCAGATTCAAGTTTGGCTATTGTTTCCAACGTCATATTTGTATTTCCTTTCAGCAGATTGGAAACATATTGTTGGGTGCAACCCATTCTTTCTGCAAGCACAGTTTGGGTGACAGACTGCTCGTCCATCGCTTTCAAAACCTTAACAGTAATGATTCTGGCATAGCCAAGCCATCTCTCATTATCTCGTCGCCATTGCGCATTTTCCTTCCACTTTGAAGGGATTGACGACTGATGATTGTTCAAAAATTCAGTTGCTTTGCTCATTGTCAACATATTCAGTGAATCCATCTTTGTCAAATACTCCGTTATCCATCAAATAGTTACGAACTGTCTCCAACTTTGCCAGTTCCGAAAGTGTATGGTTTCTTTCAGCCATCGTTGCAGTCAATTTAATTGCGCCACCTGTCACCAGATATACACCCCGTTCAATTTTAACAGCATAAATTCTCAACCAGGAAGAATGGCGGAAAGAGCCATCTCCTCTTGCTTTCTCCTTCCCCAGTAACATTTCTGAGAACCGGCTGTTTTCCAGATGCTTGAATAAGATATCCAAATTTGAATCAGGAGAAATGTCAAGCATCAGGCATTCCAGTCTGGATGCTTCCTCAACTGTTTCCAGAACAGCCTCGTAAACATCAGTAATATGGAAATACGATTTCAAATCATCAAGGTTGTCTTTGAAGAAAGAAGTCAACCAATGCATATCGAACCACCTGCTGAACAACTCATCGAAACAGTTATCCTCTTTTCCGTCATATCGCACAGCCCACAGCCTCCCATCCTCCAGTATCTTGTCAAACGTCATACCACACACCTGTTTTTGCAAAGATAAAAACAATAAATGTATTGTACAATATTTATATTGTTTATTTGTTCGATATTGCTCATACAACGCAAAAGAAGTTGCGCAATACGCGAGTGACTAACCCCTTCGGGACTATCCGATTTTCGCCTTGTATGAGGGATGCGACTTCCCTTTGGCGATGCGAAGAAGTTTGGCCGCGATCATTTTCTTCCTGATGGGAGATGCGTGGTCAGTGAAGACGACCCCGTCGAGATGATCCATCTCGTGCTGAACCATACGTGCGGCGAAACCTGAAAACTCCTCCTCCACCTGACGGAACCCGGCATCAATATAGCTGAGGCGGACGGTGACAGGTCGCTGCACATCGGCATCCACACCGGGCAGGCTCAGGCAGCCTTCTTCCAAAGAGGAATTCTCCTCACTCCTGAAGGTGAACTCAGGATTTATCATCTCCCGATGGAAACCCTTCAACTCCGGATATTTGTCCTGAAGTTCGTTCCCATCCACGACGAGAATACGCTTCGAGACACCGACCTGAGGAGCCGCAAGACCGCAGCCGTCGGCCCTATGCATCGTTTCGGTCATATCATTGATGAAACGGGCAAGTTGTTCCTTATCTTCAGCCTCCAAATTCACGGCAGCCGCTTTTTGTCTCAACACCGGAGAGCCATATAGAAAAATGGGTAATATCATTGTTCTGTCCTGTTTTTATCCAAATATCCCTGTAATATTATCGCCGCGCTTATGCGATCCACCTCCATCTTGTCGCGACGGGCGCTCTTCTTCATCCCTCCATCTATCATAGCCCTGTGGGCAAGAACGGAAGTGAAACGTTCATCCTCCAGCACGACGGGAACGTCCGGAAAGGCCTTGCGCAGAACGCCGAGAAAGGTATCGACATCGCGGGCCGCTTCCGAAAGCCTGCCGTCGAGATTCATCGGATAGCCCACCACAAAGCGGACGATTGTTTCATTTTGGGACAAAGATTTCAGATAATCTATTATCTTTGCGGACGGTATCGTCTCCAATGCGGAGGCGAAGATTCGCAAAGGGTCACTTTGAGCAACCCCGACGCGCTTCCGGCCATAATCGATACCTATAATCCTATCCACGGTGCAAATATAGCCTTTATATATGAAACAACTTCTTCCGGAGATAAAAAAGAAGGTGCAAAAACTGAAAAGCGGGCATCGCCTCGTCATAACCGACGAAGAGAACGGCACTGAAATATTCTCCACCATATATTCGAGAAAACTGTACATAACAATTGCCGTGACAACAGTCGTCCTGATTATTGCGGGCACCTATCTTCTGACCTCCAGGACATTCATCAAGCATACCATACCCGGATATCCAAGTCAAGCCACCAAAGAGGCCGCAATGGAGAACCTCCTTAAAATAGACTCTCTGGAAAGAGTGATTGACGTCTGGGCCTTTCAGATTTCCAATATACAGAGAATGGTGTCGGGACTGGAGCCGCTGCCCCTTGACACGGTTCCCTCCGCGGCAAGAGAAAACCCTTCGGACACCCTTGCCCACGCAAAAGAGGATTCACTGTTGCGCGCTATGATTCAGCACGAAGAACGTTTCAGTCCGGCCGGCTCACACCGCTCGATCAACCAAATTGAAGGGATGCACTTCTATCCCCCCGTCAAAGGAGTCGTAACGGAGGAATACAACCCATCGCTCGGACACCCCTACATAGAAATCTCCTGCGCCTCAAGCACAACCGTATGCTCCGTGCTGGACGGAACGGTAATATCGTCGGGATGGAATGATGAAACGGGATATACATTGTTGATTCAACATTCCAACGACATCATCTCCGTCTATAAACATAACGAGAAGATTCTCAAGGCCACCGGTGACAAGGTCACCGCAGGCTCCCCCGTAGCCCTCGTTGGGGACACCGGGACAAAATCCGCCGGCGTACATCTTCACTTTGAGTTGTGGCACAAAGGAGAAGCCATCAACCCCTCCCAACACATCACTTTCTGACAATATGGAAAAGGACAGGAAACGCCACATAGGTATTCTCGGTTCCACCGGCTCCATCGGAACTCAGGGCTTGGATGTAATCAGACAGCACAAGGAGCTTTTCGAGGTAGATTTTCTAACCGCCAACAACAACAGCGGGCTCCTCATAAGGCAGGCTCTTGAGTTCAACCCGGGAAGCGTGGTGATTTGCAATCCCGAAAAATACGAGGAGGTGAACGCCGCCCTCGCGCCCCATTACATAAAGGTGTTCACAGGCATTGATTCCGTATGCCGGATAGCAGCATCCGAAGAGACCGATATGATACTGACGGCAATGGTCGGCTTTGCCGGGCTTGAACCCACGATATCCGCGATAAAGGCGGGCAAGGCAATCGCGCTGGCAAACAAGGAGACCCTTGTCGCGGCAGGAGGCGTCATAATGCCTCTCGCAAGAAAATATGGGGCTCGTCTCATTCCCGTCGATTCCGAGCACTCCGCAATCTTCCAATGTCTTCAGGGCGAACACGCCGAGGTGGAAAAACTGATTCTGACCGGCTCCGGCGGGCCGTTCCGCACGAGTACCTTCGAACAGATGAGGAATGCGACCCGCGAAATGGCCCTCAATCATCCGAGGTGGAGAATGGGAGCCAAGGTAACCATCGACTCCGCAAGCCTGATGAACAAGGGGTTGGAACTGATTGAAGCGCGATGGCTGTTTGACGTCTCACCGAAGGACATTCAGATAATAATACATCCCCAGTCCGTGATTCATTCGATGGTCCAGTTTTCGGACGGTTGCGTGATGGCGCAGATGGGCGTCCCCGATATGCGGCTGCCCATTCAGTATGCCCTCTCCCACCCCTTCAGAATCGGGCTGCACAGCGAAAGGCTCGACCTGGCGGAGTTGGGGGCGCTGACATTCGAAAATCCGGACCTTGACAGATTCCCCTGCCTGAAAATAGCGTACGACTGCCTTGACAAGGGGGGCAACGCCACCTGCACGATGAACGGGGCGAATGAGGTGGCTGTAGCCGCTTTCCTGTCGGGGGAGATTCGCTTCACGGACATTCCGACGGTCATAGAGAAAACACTTGAAAACTGCAGACATTTGGACAACCCTTCCATAGAGGAGATTTTCCTCACTGATTCAGAGGCAAAAGCCACTGCTGTGGAGATAAAGAACAAAATGAAATGGTAATACTGCTTAAAGCCATACAGGTAATACTCGCCCTATCCCTCCTTGTGATTATCCACGAGTTCGGACATTATTCATTTGCAAAACTGTTCAAGACACGTGTGGAGAAATTCTACCTGTTCTTCAACCCCCGGATTTCCCTGATAAAACTCAAAAGATTCGACGGGAAGTGGCACGTCCGGTTCTTCTCTCCGAATGACGACCCGGAATGGGCCGGGCACAGGGAGAATACCGAATACGGAATAGGGTGGCTCCCTCTCGGGGGCTACTGCAAGATTGCCGGGATGATTGACGAATCGATGGACAAGGAGGCGCTGAAACTCCCTCCGCAGCCGTATGAATTCAGGACAAAGAAGGCTTGGCAGAGATTTTTCATAATGTTCGGCGGAGTCTTCTACAATTTCATACTGGCGATGGTGCTCTATGGGGCTATCCTGCATCACTGGGGGGAGGAGTATCTGAGAAACGAAGATGCGGTTTACGGTATAGAGGTGAATGACCTGAGTTATGAAATAGGTTTCAGAAACGGGGACAGGATTCTTTCGTTCGACGGTGTCCCCACGGAAGATTTCTCACAGCTTCAAGTGGATCTGGTCCGTTCGCAGGCCACCGCGGCCACCGTCCTGCGCGGAAGCGATACACTGACCATCTCCATTGACCCGACATACATTCCGGCAATGTTGAACAATCCCGGTATGTTTTCTCTCTCATTCCCGTTCGTGGTAGATGGATTCACAGAAAATTCACCGAACACCGGGTCCGGACTCGAAGTGGGAGACTGGTTCTGTTCCGTAGATGGTAAGGAGATGTTCCTTGTACCCGACATCAGGAAGGAACTGGCTCTTCACAAGGGAGAAGAGATTACAGCTTCAGTGGAGCGCGGAAGCTCAAATGTGGATGTCTCTGTCAAGGTGGATACCGTGGGGATGATAGGCGTGATGCTGGACGGGAATCCGGAACATTTCTTCAACATCACGACAAACAGGTATTCCCTTCTGGAATCGGTTCCGGCGGGAATCTCCAAGACTTTCCGCACAATCTCCAACTATATAAAGGAACTCGGGCTCATATTCTCCCCCAAGACGGAAGCCTACAAATCCGTCGGAAGCTTCATTGCCATCGGCAGGATTTTTCCTGACACGTGGGATTGGTACAGATTCTGGAATCTGTGCGCATTCCTGTCCATTATGCTCGGAGTCCTCAACCTCCTCCCCATACCCGCGCTGGACGGAGGCCACATAATGTTCCTGATTGTGGAGATGCTGACAGGCCGCAAAGCCTCCGAACGCACTCTGGAAATCGCCGAAAACATCGGAATGGTGCTGCTTATGGCCCTGATGATACTCGCATTCGGCAATGACATACGCAGTCTCTTCTAACAAAATCACGATATGAGAAACATTCTTCTTACGCCGTTCATTCTGTTCGCCCTGTCCCTCACCCTTTTCTCCTGTGGGGAACCTTCGCAGAAGACACTTCCGGCAATAAGCGGGAAAGTCGGGGAGATAGGAATCATTGCATCAAAAACCCAATGGGAATCCGAGATAGGCGATGCCATCCGCGGAGTCCTTGCAGACGAATACCCGTATATTCCCCAGCGGGAACCCCGATACAGACTCTTCAATGTCCCTGAAGAGAATTTCAACAACATTTTTCAGGTGCACCGCAATCTGTTCTATGTCAAAATTGAAGATACCTGCTCCACGGGGATGAAGGTGCAGCGCGACATCTGGGCCTCCCCCCAGACCATGCTCGTGGTCACAGCACCCACAAAGGACGAAGCAGCGCAATTCATAACCGCCAACGGTGAAAAAATCCAGGGGGTGTTCGAAGAGGCGGAGAGAGAGCGCGTGATTGTCAATGCCAAAGCATTCCCGAACAATGGACTTGAGACCGCAGTGGCCGCTATTTTCGGCGGCTCTCCATACTTCCCAAGCAACTACACGCTGAAAAAGCAGAGCAATGATTTCCTGTGGATTTCGTATGAGACATCCTATACGACACAGGGAATCTTCATCTATAAATTCCCATACGAAGGGAGCCGCCAATTCACCCCGAAATATCTGATTGACAAAAGGGATGAAGTAATGAAGGCCCAGGTTCCGGCGACCCGGGAAGGCAGTTATATGATTACCAACACCACCCTCGTCCCCGGTTTTGAGATGAAGCAATACGGTGGAAGGGAATTCGCCGAGGTCAGGACCCTATGGGATACTCACAACGATTTTATGGGCGGCCCTTTCATCAGCAACGCCTTCCTCAGCCCCGACAAAAGCGAAGTCATAGTCATCGAGGGGTTCGTGTATGCTCCCAAATATGACAAGAGGGACTATCTGAGACAGGTCGAAGCGCTGATTTACTCCTGGCACTGGGAAGAAAAATAGAGATATTTGCAATAAAAATTTGTTTGTAGATTTTTTTTTTCTACCTTTGCGTTCCCCTTGAAAAAGGGATAAAGGTGGGTTCGTATAACGGCTAGTACTCGAGATTTTCATTCTCGCAATAGGAGTTCGATTCTCCTACCCACTACGAAAAATATAAAAAATCATATAATGGCAAACCACGCATCAGCAGACAAGCGTTATCGCCAAAGCGAAAAACGCAGAGTGCATAACAAGTATTATGCAAGAACAACCAGAAACGCCATCAAGGCGATACGTAACACAACAGACAAGGCGGCAGCCGAAGCTTCAATGCCCAAGGTATTCTCTATGATTGACCGTCTTGCAAAAATCAACGTCATTCACAAGAACAAGGCCGCAAACCTTAAGAGTGGAATCGCAGTTTACGTAAACAAACTTGCATAAGTTGCAGCTCGAAGAATCAGGAGGTCGGCCGAAAGCCGGCCTCTTTTTTTATAATACTTATGAAACAGAGCATCAAGAATTGGATTGAGGAAGACAGGCCGAGGGAGAAAATGATGCTTCAGGGAGCCGGAAACCTCACATCAACTGAATTGTTGGCAATCCTCATTCAGGGAGGAACCAAAGAGAAGAGTGCAATGGATCTGGCCAGAGATTTGTTGCAGGCCTCAAACGGCAAACTCGGAGAACTGGCAAGACTCTCATTCAAGGATTTCACCTCCATAAAGGGGATAGGAAGAGCACGCGCCGCCCAACTGTCGGCAGCTTTCGAACTGAGCAGGAGGATAGAGTCCGAGACACCGGAGGAGAACCCCCGAATCTGCTCCAGCTCACAAGCTGCGGCAATAATGGTCCCTCTTCTGAAAGACCTGCCGCACGAAGAGTGCTGGGTGATGTTCCTCAACAGAGCGAACAGATGTATCGGGAAGGAGAAACTCTCCTCCGGAGGCACAAGCTCAACCGTCATTGACATCAAGATGGTGTTGAAAAAGGCGGTCGAAAATCTTTCGGGAGGGATTATCCTGTTTCACAACCACCCCTCGGGTACTCCAAGACCGGGGAAACGCGACATCGAGCAGACGGAAGCCCTGCGGAAGGCCGCAGCACTTCTGGACATATCCTTGTTCGACCACATCATAATCGGAAGGAAAAAGTATTTCAGTTTCTCCGATTCCTTGAATCCTCTCCCCACAGCAGTTTCGAACGCAGAGCCGCTATGAAACTGCGGCCCCTCAGATTCACATACCTGAAACCGTATTCGCCGCGCGAAATGCGGAAGCGTGTCCCGGACGGAATCTCTACAGCCCTGTTGTCAAGGGTAGCCAGAGCGCTCCCGTCTCTAGCGGTGAAAGTTATGTCGAGGACGGAGGAGTCAGGAAGAACTATCGGCCTCATATTCAAATTGTGGGGGGCGATAGGCGCCAGCACGAAGACATTAGAGCCGGGGAATACTACAGGCCCACCGATGCTGAGGTTGTATGCCGTGCTCCCGGTCGGGGTGGAGACGACTATTCCGTCCGCCCAATATGAAGGAAGCGACTTCCCGTCTATGCAAACATCCACCTCAAGCACGCTCGCGCATTTTCTCTGAATCGAAAATTCATTCAACGCGTACGGATGAAATGTCTCGGGAAAGCAATCGCAAGTCACCTTCACCAGAGTATATTCCTCAACGGAGAAACGCCCCTGAAAAAGGTCGTCAATCCACTTGTTGCCATCCTCCCCAAGCCGGACCGTGGTGAGGAATCCCAATCTTCCTGAATTTATGCCGGCAACAGGTATCGGCCGCCCACCCAGAAGGGGCAATGCTCTCAGGAAGGTGCCGTCTCCCCCAAGACAGAGGAGCACGTCGGCATCCGGGGGGAAATCCAGCGAAGAGGTGAAATCCACCCCATACAATGAGAGCTGCACGCCTTTGCCGCGCAGCGTCTCCTCCAGGAAGGAGTCATTGCCATAAACCGCAATCTTCATTTGAGGACAATTATTGCTCAAAATTACTAATTTTGCAGTTCCACTACAAATAAAATGACAAAACTCTCCGTCAACATCAACAAAATAGCCACCCTGCGCAATGCGCGTGGCGGCAACAGACCGGACGTGCTCAACGCCGCGCTGGACTGCCAGTCATTCGGAGCCGAAGGAATCACGGTACATCCCCGTCCTGACGGCAGGCACATTCTATACAGTGATGTCCGCGCCATCAAGAAAAGCATAGACGTGGAGTTCAACATCGAAGGCAATCCTGTGGAAAGTTTCAGGAATCTTGTTCTGGAAGTGCGGCCCACTCAGGTCACGCTCGTGCCGGATGCCCCCGACGCCATCACATCGAATGCGGGATGGGACGTTCCCGCCAACCGCGGGTTCCTTAAGGAAATCTGCGCCATTTTCCACAGCGAAGGCATCCGGACCTCCATATTTCTTGATCCGGACATCGAAATGGTCAGATATGCCGCAGAAACAGGTTGCGACCGCATCGAGCTATATACCGAGGCATACGCCAGAAACTACGCAACCGACTCCGAAATGGCAATAGAACCATACGTCGCGGCGGCACAGGAGGCCGTACGATACGGACTCGGCCTCAACGCGGGCCACGACCTCAATCTGGACAACCTCCGTTATTTCAACAGGAACATACCCGGCTTGCTGGAAGTCTCCATAGGGCACGCCCTGATTTGCGACGCCCTCTATCTCGGGTTGGAAAAGAGTGTCTCCGCATATTTGGAAGAGTTGAAATAGATATTTATATTTGCAGGTTAGGAAATAAACAAATCAATAAATAAACTGATGAAAAACACTCCTCTTATTCTGAGCATCATAGCCGTGGTTGCGGCTGTCGTTGCCGTTATCCTCTCTTGTATCACCCCCAAGTCTGCCACAAAGAACATCGAAACTTCCCAGGGTGCTGAAGCCGTAGCGGGCGACATCGTTTATGTCCGCATAGACACCCTCATAATGCAGTACGATATGTACAGCGACCTTCGCTCCTCATTCGAGGCAAAGGCCACCGGAGTGCAGGATGACCTCAACAAAAAGGGACGCAAGCTTGAGAGCGACATCAAGGCTTTCGAGAACCAGTACAGCAAAGGCCTGCTCACACGTTCAGCGGCAGAACAACAGCAGAACTCCCTCCAGCAGCGTCAGCAGGAGCTCCAGAATCTGATGGCCCAGAAACAGTATGAAATGCAGGAGGAAGAGATTGTCCTCAACAACCGGATAATGGATGCCATCAAGACCTATCTGGCCAAATACAATGAAACTCACGGCTACGCCGCAATCCTGACTACAAGCGAGGCCACGAATGTTGTGATAGTCGGCAACCCCGCTCTGGATATAACTCAAGAGGTCGTTGAGGGACTGAACGCAGAATACATCAAGACAAGAAACAAATAGTTGAATGCGAAGGATACTCCTCATAACATCGATTCTTTTCGCTCTCACCGTCTCCTACACCGCCTATGGCCAGGAGACGGTGGAACATCGTCTCAAATGGTACGAGACGCTGAACTCGGTGGCC
This sequence comes from Bacteroidales bacterium, assembly GCA_045617505.1. Lineage (GTDB taxonomy): Bacteria > Bacteroidota > Bacteroidia > Bacteroidales > UBA932 > Cacconaster. The sequence goes on from JAZLIS010000018.1 coordinate 10,733, forward strand.
CGCAAATACGGGGTCCCCGTCGAGGATATTCTTAAATTCAACAATTTTGAAGATGCTTCGGACGTCAAGGTCAACACAAAACTGCTGATACCTATGGGCGGATTGGATGAGATTTCGGAAACCGTCGATTCCCTCTCCGCCAATCCCGGATTGGAAATATCGGAGAGGAGAGACACCACAGCCATCGACACTCTGCCGGCCGTCAGGAGCTTCAGCGAGAGCAACCCTCTGCGAGTGAGTCTGGTGCTTCCATTGGGAGCAAAGATGGAAAACCCTTCGTCCAATTACTTCGACTTCTACAGCGGAGTCCTGATGTCACTGGATTTCATCAGGGAAAAAGGGATGAGCATCATTCTCAATGTCTTTGACAACACAGTCCATTCGCCCGAAGCGATAATGCAGGACGAAGCGTTCCTGCAGAGTGACCTCATAATAGGCCCTGTCCAGAAAGACGAGCTCTCAGCCTTTGCGCAATATGGACTGGAACACAAAATCCCGGTTGTTTCTCCTATGGACCATACTGCGGAAAGCCTGCTGGAAGGCAACCCCTATCTCTTTCAGGTTCCGGCATCAACGGATGTTCAAGAAAAGAATATGATTGATTTTCTGAACGTCACGAAAGATGACAAGGTTCTGGTCATCTTCGATTCCTCACTCCGGGAGGAGGAATATGTGAACAGGCTCACCTATTATCTTGACAGCCTGGGGACAGACTACCGGAAGATAGGCTACGGCCTGCTGACCGGGCGTACAATGTCCGAATCCCTTCAGAAAGAGCTGAGCACGGATTACAATTACAAGGTTGTCGTTGCATCGGAAGATGACGCGTTCGCTCCCGACATCGTCAGGAATATGAGGGTGCTCAAACTCTTCTCCTTTCCCGTCCAGTTGTTCTGCAGCAACCGTGTCAGGAATTTCGAATCCATTGACTCCGATTCCTTCTTCGAACTATCCACTCACGTCTGTACCCCCTACTATATAGACTACTCTTCCAATGCGGTGAAGAATTTCGTTTTCCGCTACCGGGCCCTTTACAACACGGAGCCCACACCCTACTCTTTCCAGGGCTATGACATATTCTCCTTCTTCGTCACCAAACTGTACAGTGCCGGAGGAGATTCCTCAAGCCTCTCAAACTTTACAGAAGAAGCCCTGATGCAGAGCAATATGCGTTTTACGCGCAAAAATGAAAATTGCGGATGGCAGAATTCCGCCACCCGCAACATCATCTACAACGAAAACTTCACTATCTCAATAGTGAAGTAGGGGCCATATTGGCCTTTTCTATATCCTTGAAGTAATTCACTGTGCCGACCTTAAGCTCTACAGTCGCGGCATCGTCGCAGACGATGAGTCCGCGCTGATGGTTCTGAAGGACGGAGATGGTCCACATATGGTTGATGGCACCTTCAACAGCGTGGTACAGGGCTCTGGCCTTTTTGTGTCCGTTGGCCAGAATCATAACCTCCTTGGCATCCATTATCGTGCCCACACCCACTGTAAGGGCAGTCTTGGGGACTTTGTTAATGTCGTGGTCAAAGAAGCGCGAGTTGGCGATTATTGTATCTGTGGTGAGAGCCTTCTTCCTTGTTCTGGAGGTAAGGGAGGAGCCCGGCTCGTTGAAAGCGATATGTCCGTCAGGACCTATACCTCCCATAAATAGATCTATTCCTCCGTAGGAAGCAATCTTCGCCTCATACTGACGGCACTCCTCATCAGGATCATCGGCATTGCCGTTGAGGATATTGACGTTCTCCTTCCGGATATTGATATGGCTGAAGAAATTGTCCCACATAAAGGTGTGGTAGCTTTCGGGATGGTTTTCGGGAATACCGATATACTCGTCCATATTGAAAGTGACGACATTCTCGAAAGAGACCTTTCCTGTCGAATGGAGGTGGATGAGTTCCTTGTACGTTCCAATAGGGGTCGAGCCCGTGGGAAGACCCAATACGAAAGGATGTTCAGGAGTGGGTTTTGCGTCATTGATACGCTTTGCAATGTATGCTGCAGCCCACTGCGACATTTTTCCGTAAGATTCTTGAATTATAAGACGCATATTATAAAGATTTTAGTTAATTTTCATTCAACAGCACTCTGGCATTAGCCATAGCTTCGGGAGTAAGGTTCTCACCGGAGAGCAACCTTGCGATTTCCTCCTCCCTGTCGCGCCCCTCTATCTTCCTGATTCTCGTCTCCGGGAGCGGCTGTCCCTCCTTATAAACCAGAAAATGGGCGTCACCCTTGGATGCGACCTGAGGAAGGTGAGTTATTGCAAAGACTTGCATCGATTCACCCATTCCCACAATTATCCGCCCCATCTTGTCCGCAATACTTCCGGAAACGCCGGTGTCTATCTCGTCGAAAAACATTGTAGGCATTCCTGTATAACGACACATCAACGCCTTTATACATAACATTATTCGTGACATTTCCCCACCGCTTGCACACTTTTCCAGTTCAACGGGGTCGCCGCCGTTGGCATCAAAGAGAAAACTGATTTCATCACATCCGTTCCGTGAGAAGGCCTCTTTGCGGGTAAGTCTCACCTCAAACAGTGCTCCCGGCATTTCAAAATCTCGGATGGAGGATTGAAGCATCTCCGAAAGGGAAGGTGCCGCAGCCGCTCGCCTGTCGTGTAGAGCGGAAGATATTTCCTCAAGCCGTTTCTCCCTTGCAGAGACTTCGCGGCTGAGAGTTTCAATTTCGATTGCGTCATCCTCCGCAGAAGAGAGCATCTCCTTGAGTTCATCCCTTTTCGAAATCAGTTCAGAAACCGTGTCTGCCCCGTTTCTGCGCATCAAGTCGGTAAGCAGGGCGATTCTGCTCTCCACCGCATCCAGCCTGTCGGGAGAGAAGTATATCTTTCCCATACCGGATTCCACCTCCGACACTATATCCTTCATCTCAACTCTGGATGCCTCTATCCTCTCATAAAGTGCCTTGAGAGAGGGCATATATTTCGTTATTCTTGAAAGGGCAGTCAGACTCTCCTTCAAACGGCTGTCGATTGAATCGCCTTCGCGGGCAAGCGACTGTTCCACGGTCGAAAGCCCTTCTTTCAGGGATTCACAGTTGGCCAGAACGTCGTGCTCCTCTTCGAGAGCCTCCATCTCCCCTTCGACAAGGGATGCGGACTCCAACTTCTCATATATGGACTGAAGATAATCCCTCTTCGCCGCGTTCTCCTCAACGTTGCGTCTTTTCTCTGCCAACAGTTTCAATGTCAAAAGATACTCTTCATAGAGACTGTTGTACTCATCAACCATCGGAGATATGCCCGCATATCTATCCAACAGCGACATTTGGAAATCCTTCCGGCCAACAAGCAGATGCTGGTTCTGGGAGTGTATGTCAACAAGTTCCAGTGCAAGATCTCTGAGTTCTCCGGTGGAAACCGGCTCGTCATCCACGAATATCCGGGAGCGTCCGGCCGGAGTAAGGACCCGGCGGACTATCATCTCGCCGCCGTCGCGCAAGAATTGAGCCTCGACAACACAGTTGTGATTCCTGTCCTTTATGACGGAAGTGTCGGACTTGGCCCCAAGCAACAGCGAAAGGGCCCCGAGCAATATTGACTTCCCCGCTCCTGTCTGTCCTGTAATAATGACAAGACCACCCGGAAAAGAGATATCCAAGTGGTTGATCAAAGCGTAATTGTCTATGGTCAGACGGGAAAGCATCCGCTTCTCTATTCGGCCTTGCGGTAGAACAGATCCCCGTCCATAAACTCCGTTGTCGCTGTAAGAGTCGGCTTGGGAAGTTTCTCGAAATGCTTCGATATTTCAATCTGCTCGCGGTTTTCGAATGTCTCCTCAAGCGTATCAGCATAATTGGAGAACTCCTCGAGCTTGTGACTGATCTCCTGCTTGATGTCAGCGGAAATCTGATTGGCGCGCTTTGCCACAATCATCACGGTCTCATAGATATTTCCTGTAGGAGCGGCCAGATCAGCCAGATTGCGTGTCACGGTGTTCAATGGCACATTTGTTTTTTCGTTGCTCATTTTATTCTGATTTTTTCAATATTTTCTGTGTTTTTTGGTAATAGGGGTCCAATTCTTTGGTGTAGTGGGAGTCCGGATACTCACTGACCATATTCAGATAGTCATCCACAAATACCAGATAGCGTTCCCTCTGCTTCTCCGGAATACTCAAAAAAGCATATTTGTAAGAGGACATCGCAATGTAGAAGAGAATCTCTTCGCGGTATCTGTTGTCGGCATTCTCCTTGAGTACGTTCTTCAGGGCATAATGCGATGCCAGATAGTCCTCCATATGGTAGTAGAGGTATGCGGACTTGTACGCCTTCAACTCCAGACGGCCGTTCAGATCATCCAGCATCTCGTTTATCCTCTGCACGTATTCGGAATCCGGATTGTCAATGAGGAAACCTTTCATCGCGATTATGGCTTTCCTTGTCGGGACCTGATCCAGTTCATAGCGATATGTCCCCCTGTAGAGGCAATCCAGATGAAGGAACTTGGCCTTTTCGGTGAAAGGACTCAAAGGAAAGACAGAGATGAAGTGGTCCAGATTGCTTTCTGCAGTCGAATAGTCCCCGAAACAATAGTTGCAGTATCCTATATAGAACTGCACGGTGTCATCCTGAGCCGTCCCGTTGGTAGCCAGAGATACGGATTCGAACATCTGGGCCGCCTTTGAAAAACGGTTCTTCTCAAAGAGTTCGAAAGCCGCCCTATATTTCGCTTCCGTGTCGGAACTCTCCAGAAGAGCGTCGAACTGACTCTTGCAGGATGTCATCAGCGGGGCGCCGGGCAGGAGCAGGACCAAACAAGCCACTATGTAAAAGGTTTTCCTCATATCATCTGTTTTCCAAAACAAAGCGTTCCGCATCCAGTGCGGCACGGCACCCGCTTCCAGCCGCTGCTATCGCCTGACGATACCTCGGATCCTGAACGTCACCGGCGGCGAACACCCCCTCCACGTTCGTCTTCCCACTCTTTCCGTCAGTTATGATATAGCCTTCGGCATCAGTGGCAATCCACTCCTTGAACAAGTCCGAATTGGGATGGTGACCTATCGCAAGGAAGAGACCGTCAATCTTCTTCTCCATCACATCCCCTCCATTGTGACGCAGTCTCACTCCGGTCACACCGGCAACATCCGTACCGAGAACCTCCTCTGTCTGACATTCCCAAAGTATCTCAATATTTTCTGTATCAAGAACTCTCCGCTGCATCGCCTTGGAGGCACGGAGTTCATTGCGGCGGACAATCATATAGACCTTTCTGCAGAGCGAAGCCAGATAGGTCGCCTCCTCGCAGGCTGTATCCCCTCCTCCGACAACCGCCACGTCCTTGCCACGATAGAAGAAGCCGTCGCAGGTCGCGCAGGCGGAAACGCCCATTCCGCGGAACTTTGCCTCACTCTCAAGCCCGAGATATTTGGCGGTGGCGCCGGTGGCGATTATCACAGTCTGTGCCTCAAAGATGGTATCCGTCGCGCCGTCAACCGTCACCTTGAACGGCCTCCTGCTGAAATCCACCGAAGAGATATAGCCGGGACGTACATCCGCACCGAGCCTGACCGCCTGTTCCCGCATATCTGCCATCAGCTGATTGGCATCAACGCCTTGCGGATATCCGGGGAAATTCTCTATCAGAGTGGTGGTGGTCAGTTGGCCTCCCGGTTGGAGCCCCTCAAACAGAATCGGCCGCAACGCGGCACGGGCCGCATAAATCGCAGCAGTATATCCGGCAGGGCCGCTGCCGATGATGAGACACTTTGTAGAAGTGACGTTCATTGAGCGCAGTTATTACAAATAGCCAGCAAAGTTAACTATTTTATCAATAGAAAAATCAAAGAGTACTCTATTTTTTCAAATCAGCAACTACAGGGGATCAACGTCAATGATGATGTCAGGCGCGTACTTGAACTGGCCCAGAACGGATTCGACAGCATCATATATTCCTCTTTTTTCAGTTGAGAGCGACGAATTCCTGAGAAGACGGATCCAGAACCGGCGTATGTGATATCCGCCCACAGTCTCCATCGCAGGTTCCACAGGTCCCTGGACACCCGGCAGTTTCAAGGAGGAAAAAGCGTCTCCAAGCATCCTGCACGCATTCCAAAGCCTGCCTTCATATTTATCCTTCACGGTTATGGTGACAAGCCGCGAAAAGGGCGGGTAGCCGAATGTCCTGCGCTCATCAAGCAGCGCCCCGAAAAAGAGAGAGGGCTTGAAACTGAAAACAGGATGGTCTTTCCGGGAGGTCTGAATGAGAAGCTTGCCCCGGTTCCCACGCCTGCCCGCACGTCCGAGCAACTGCACCATCAACTGCATTGCCCTCTCATCGCTTCTAAAATCCTGCACCGCAAGGAGACTGTCGGCATCGAGCAGTACGACAAGGGAAAGTTTCTCGAAATCGAAACCCTTGGTAATCATCTGAGTACCTACCATTATCCGTATTCGTCCCGCCGCAAAGTCCCGAATCATCTTCGCCTCCTCCTTCTTGCTTTGAGTGGTGTCCGCATCGAAACGAGCCACGGGATATTCAGGGAAAAGGTCTTTTATCTCTTCCTCTATCTTTTCAGTCCCTGAGCCGCGATCAACGAGGGATGGAGTGTCGCACTCCCGGCATCTTGTCGTGAAGAGGGTGCTGTAACCGCAATAATGGCAGGCCAGAGTATTGTTGTATTTGTGATATGTCAGCGGGACGTTGCATTTGGGGCATTTGGGGATTGCACCACATTCGGAGCACTGGACAAGCGGAGAGTAGGCGCGTCTCGAACGGAAAAGCATTATCTGTCCCCCGTCATTCAAGGTCTTCCTCATCTCGTTTATCAGTTCCAGCGAGAAACTGCCGCGCATCTCACGATGACGCCACGCCAGACTGGTGTCGATGATTCCCGTTTCGGGCGCATCCCCGGAGTGAAATTTGTTCAGAAGATTCACCTGCTCGTACTTTCCGGTCCGCACATTGTACAGGGATTCCAGAGAAGGGGTGGCGCTTCCCAACAGAATGTCTGCCCCACACTGGCTCGCCAGCATCACCGCCGCGTCCCTGCCGTTGTAGCGGGGCGCAGGGTCATCCTGCTTGTAGGAACGGTCGTGTTCCTCATCCACCACCACAAGACCAAGATTCCTGAACGGGAGGAATATGGCAGAGCGGGTACCCAGCACAATGCAGGGATTTTCCCTGACATAATCTGCAGTCGCGCATCTGGACGGTATTGTCTGCTTCGAATGAAAGACCTTGAGGTCATCCCCGAACACCCTGCGGAGACGTTCTTCAATCTGTCTGGAAATCGCTATTTCAGGAACCAGAATCAAGGAACTCCTACCCTCCTTCAGTCTGCCCTGAGCAAGATGAATGTAGATTTCAGTCTTACCACTTCCGGTCACTCCGTTCAGAAGGACAGTCTTTTTCTTTCCGAAAGCTTTCTCTACCTGCACAATAGCCTTCTGCTGCTCTTCCGAGAGAGTATTCAGACCTCCACCCTCCTCAGATACAGGCTTTACGGGAACGACCTTTCTCTCCTTTCTTGACCGGCCGGCACGATATTTCAGTGACGCTCCGTTATGGACAGCCTTGAAGACCTCCCCGGGAGTGCACAGGTAGTAGTCCGCCAGCGCATTCCAGAATTTCAGTTCTGTGGGCGAGACATCCGGATAGTCCAGAACCTCTTCAACCGGTCTTATCTTCTCAGGTTCAAGACCGGGAGGCACTTTTTCGGAAACGCCCGTCACCACCCCTACGGAGCTGCGGCCCCTGACACTGACCTTCACCCACGTACCCACGGAAACCGGCTCCTCCCCACTCACGCTGTAAGAGAGCAGACCTTTGAGTTTCAACGGCAACAAAACATCCACATACATCTTCCCGTCCTCCATATACCTATTTAGCACCTGTCAAAGTTAGAAATCTGTTTTTGGAGAATCAAATTTTTTTGGAGATTCAAAAAATAAACTTACCTTTGCAGTCTCGCAAAGGAAAATGGTGCCATAGCTCAGTTGGTAGAGCAAAGGACTGAAAATCCTTGTGTCCCTGGTTCAATTCCCGGTGGCACCACTCCCGAAACCTCTGATTCATTTCAGGGGTTTTTTTTGTTATGGAGATTCTTAACCTTCATCAAATAAAAAAAAATATCTACCTTCGCCGTATAAAAACACTCAACAACTCTGTAAAAATGGAAGCCTCAATTGAAATGAATCCGAACTCTCTTGTCAGATTCCTCGGAAAGCCCGCGTCAGAATTCACCCGTGCCGACATAATCCGCTACTGCAAAGAAAATTGCGTGGAATTCATCAATTTTCACTACTGTGGATGGGACGGCAAACTGAAGACTCTCAACTTCATCATCAACAGTCTGGAACACCTTGAAAACATTCTTCAGGCAGGTGAAAGGGTGGATGGCAGCAGCCTGTTCCCTTTCATTGAGGCAGGCAAGAGCGACCTGTACGTAATCCCGCGTTACAAGACAGCATTCGTCAACCCGTTCAGCGACGTTCCCACCGTCGATTTGCTCTGCAGTTTCTTCGACCGCGAGGGCAAGCCGTTCGAAAGCAGCCCGCAGTATGTGCTCCACAAGGCACACGAGCAGTTCAAGAAAGTCACCGGCTTGACTATGGAGACTATGGGCGAACTTGAGTATTACGTAATCGGTGAGGATGACGGCCAGTTCTCCACTCCTGACCAGAAAGGATATCACCAGAGTTTCCCTTTCAACAAATTTGAAAACCTTCGCCGCGAAGCGATGCGTATGATTGCAAGTTGCGGCGGAATGATAAAATACGGCCACAGCGAGGTCGGCAACTTCACTCTGGAGGGCAAAATCTACGAGCAGAACGAAATCGAGTTCCTTCCCGTCGACATAGAGGATGCGGCGGACCAGCTTGTAATCGCCAAATGGATAATGAGGCAGCTCGCATACGATTACGGAGTTGACCTCACTTTCGCCCCCAAGATTGCAGGTGGCAAGGCCGGCTCGGGAATGCACGTCCACTGCAAATTCTCGAAGGATGGAAAGAGCGCAACGGTACGTGGCGGCGAGATTACCGACGAAGCGAAGATGGCCATCGCGGGCTTTATGGATGCAGGAACTTCCCTGCCCGCCTTCGGCAACCCTCATCCCCTCTCATTTATGAGGCTCGTTCCCCATCAGGAGGCCCCCACTTCACTCTGCTGGTCATACTCGAACCGCAGCGCGCTTGTCAGAGTACCTCTCGGCTGGCTGAAAAAGATGGATATGGCCGCTGCCGCCAACCCTCTCGAGAATGTCGATGAGAAGGATTTCAGCGGCAAGCAGACTTTTGAATGGAGGGCTTCCGACGGATTCGCCGACACCTATCTGCTTATGGCGGCTCTCTGCTGCGCGGCGCGTCACGGTTTTGAGATGCCGGATGCGCTGAAGATTGCCCAGCGCACTTTTGTAGGACTCGGCGTGAACATTCACGATGCCTCCAACAAGGCAATTCAGGAGGCTCTCGAGCAGCTTCCCGGCTGTTGCGCAGAGGCCGCTGCAGAACTCGAGAAGGACCGTGAAATCTATACCGGCAGAGGTGTATTCTCCGACAATATCGTTGACTACTACGTCAAGTACCTGAAGTCCTTCAACGACGAAAACCTCAGGGCGAGTCTCGATGCCGAGAGCATGCTCAAATACGTAGAGGACAACATCAACAACGGCTGACAGAAACGTATCCTGTTCACGCCGACGAAACAGGATTCATAACATTCCGTATAACCAAATCCGGGGAGTTTGAGGCTTGAATTCCCCCGATTGCAGTTTCAACTGTTGCGTAATACGCGAGTGACTCGTGACCGTCCGGAGTTGCTTTGTGGTTGTAGTGTTTTTTTTGCAAAAAATCACTATTTTTATAACCGGAAAAACATAAGCGACTATGAAATTCAAGAATATCTGTATTGCGGCACTGGCTGTGCTGGCCGCTTCCTGCACCGCCTCACCGGTGCTCTACGACGGTGTATATGAAGGCAAGGCTCTGGACCATATCGCGTTCCCCCTCGGAGGATTGGGGGCGGGTATGATATGCGTGGAAGGTACCGGAGCTCTCTCCAACGTCTCCCTCTTCCACGAACCGGACCTTTTCAACGAACCCGCCACTTTCTCCGCAATATGCGTGAAAGGATATGAGAACGGGGCCAAGGTACTTGAGGGGCAGGTTCCCGATTACAAGATTTTCGGACGCGGTCAGGGTGGACTCGGCTATGGCCAGACAACCTGGGGTATGCCCCGCTTCGAGGATTGCAGGTTCACCGGACGTTTCCCGTTCGCTGAAATCGACCTTGGCGACAAAGATATCCCATTGGAAATCAAGATACAGGCATGGAGTCCGTTCGTCCCGAACGATGAAGATGCCTCCAGCCTGCCGGTGGCCTGTCTGGAATACAGTTTCACCAATACGTCATCGCAGAGGCTTGAGACAATATACACTTTCAGCACGAAGAATTTCCTCGACAGGTTCCAGCAGGCCAGGGGCTATATCGTCAATATGGAGAACGGGTTCGTGCTCAATACCGAGCCTATTCCCGGCAGACCGTATGAAGAGGCCCATATGGCAATCTATACCGACAGACCTGGCACCGTGGTAGATGGCTGCTGGTTCAGGGGTGGATGGTTCGACCCTCTCACCATCGAGTGGAACAAAGTGGCCGGAGGCGTCATCAACGACCGTCCGGCGGAGGATTTCAGGGACGGACAGTATGGCGCCTCACTCAGCGTTCCTGTCAGCATAGAGCCCGGAGCGACTGAGACAGTCCGGCTCAACCTCGTATGGTATGTGCCCACGAGCAAGGTGTCGCACTATGACAGCGAGATCAACGAAGGCTTCACCCCCTCCGTCTATGAGCCCTGGTACAGCCATCGTTTTGCAAATCTTGAGGAGACCGTCGCATTCTGGAACGAAAACCGCGAATCGCTGAAAAACCGTTCCAAGCTCTTCTCTGAGACATTCTTCGGAACGACTCTTCCCGCAGAGGTCATCGATGCCGTGGGCTCCAATCTTTCCATACTGAAATCACCCACGGTCCTGCGCCAGCACGACGGCAGGCTACATTGCTACGAAGGGACGGGCGACACCTGGGGTTCCTGCCCCGGCACTACGACTCACGTCTGGAACTATGCTCAGGCAATCCCTCATCTTTTCCCGAACCTCGAACGCACCTTGCGGGAGACGGAATTCTTTGTGGCACAGGATGAAACAGGCCATCAGGTTTTCCGCGTGGCCCTGCCGATACGTCCCACGAAGCACGATTTCCACGCTGCGGCAGACGGACAGCTGGGCGGAATCACCAAGGTATATAGGGACTGGAGAATCTGCGGTGACGACAACTGGCTCAAGGCTATCTTCCCGAAGGTCAAGGCAAGTCTGGACTATTGCATAGAGACCTGGGACCCGGACCATATCGGGGCGATGCGCGAGCCTCAGCACAATACATACGACATAGAGTTCTGGGGGGCCAACGGTATGATGATGTCCTTCTATGCCTCCGCGCTGGACAGTTATATCGCAATGGCCGGATATCTCGGGGAAGAGTGCGACAGGTACAGGGAACTGCTTGACAAATGCCGCCGTTATATGAAGGACAATCTCTGGGATGGGGAGTATTTCTTCCAGAAAGTGGAATGGACCGGACTTCACGCGGGCAGTCCGCTTGAAGCCCAGTCATACCAGAGCTCTTACAGCCCTGAGGCACTGGAGATTCTTCAGAAAGAGGGGCCTAAGTATCAGTATGGCACGGGATGCCTTACCGACGGTGTTCTCGGATGCTGGATGTCATTGACCAGCGGCAGGGAGGATCCTCTGAACAGAGAGATGGTCAGGAGTCATCTGAACTCGGTCTATAGATACAATTACCGCTCCGATATGAGCGACCATTCCTGCACCCAGCGTCCCGGATACGGTGGAAGACACGATGCCGGAACCTTGATATGCAGCTGGCCCAAGGGTGGGAAGCCGAGCCTGCCTTTCGTTTATAGCGATGAGGTGTGGACAGGAATCGAGTATCAGGCCGCCTCTCATCTGATTTTTGAAGGGGAGGTGGAAAAAGGACTTGAGATGGTCCGTGCGGTCAGAAGCAGATATGACGGCACCGTGCGCAACCCGTACAATGAATATGAATGCGGTAACTGGTATGCCCGCGCGCTGTCAAGCTACAGTCTTCTCCAGGCCCTTACGGGAATCAGGTATGATGCGGTCGAAAAGACTCTCTACATCGACCCTAAGATCAAGGGAGACTTCCGGTCATTCCTAAGCACCAATTTCGGATATGCTTCCGTAGGAATTAGGGGAGGCAAGCCGTTCCTTGAGGTGAAGGAAGGCAACATTCCCGTCGAGAGGACAATCCTCTCGGGGCAGGATTCCAATCTTGAAATGAAATGAAACCAAAATACGTAATATGAACAAGTATCCCAAAATCGGAATACGTCCTACCATTGACGGACGTCAGGGCGGAGTCAGGGAAGCCCTTGAAGAAAAGACAATGAAACTGGCGAAGGCTGTCAGCGAACTTATCAGCGGAAATCTCCGCAACGGAGACGGTTCTCCCGTCGAATGTGTGATTGCAGACAGTACCATCGGCCGTGTGGCTGAAAGTGCGGCCTGCCAGGAAAAATTTGAACGGGAGGGTGTAGGAGCCACCATCACCGTGACCAGCTGCTGGTGCTACGGCTCTGAGACTATGGATATGAGCTCTCACTGGCCAAAGGCCGTATGGGGCTTCAACGGAACGGAGCGTCCCGGCGCGGTCTATCTTGCGGCGGTGCTTGCCGCTCACGCCCAGAAAGGACTGCCCGCATTCGGAATTTACGGACACGACGTGCAGGATCTGGATGACAACACTATTCCCGCCGACGCTGCCGAGAAGATTCTCCGCTGGGCACGTGCCGCCGTGGCGGTGGCAACAATGCACGGAAAAAGTTACCTCAGTCTCGGAAATACCTGTATGGGCATCGCCGGTTCGATAGTCAATGCCGACTTCCTTCAGAATTACCTCGGAATGAGGACCGAATATGTCTCCCTTGTGGAGATTCTTCGCCGCGTGGATTTCGGAATCTATGACCACGATGAGTTCAAGAAGGCTATGGAGTGGATTGAGAAGTACTGCAAACCCAACGAAGGCCACGACTACAATGAGGACAGGCCTCTCTTCCCCGGGACCCCGATGACCACTTTCAACGGAAAGGGCAAAGGCAAGAACCGTCAGGAAAAGGATGCCGACTGGGAGTTCACCGTCAAAAATATGATGATTATCCGCGACCTGATGGAAGGCAACCCCAAGCTTCTGAAGATGGGCTACAAGGAGGAGGCTCTGGGTCACAACGCAATTGCGGCCGGTGTGCAGGGTCAGCGTCAGTGGACCGATTACAAACCTAACTTCGACTTCCCCGAGTCCCTGATGTGCTCTTCATACGACTGGAACGGAATCAGGGAGGCCAAGATTCTCGCCACCGAAAATGACTTTTTGAACGGTATTTCGATGCTCTTCGGCCATCTCCTTACGAACAAGGGCGTGATGTTCAGCGATATCAGGACATACTGGAGCCCCGAAGCCGTGAAGAGGGTCACCGGCAAGGCTCCTCAGGGAACGGCTGCCGGAGGCTTCATCCACCTCATCAATTCAGGCGCGACCACTCTGGATGCCACCGGAGCGATGAAGGATGCCAAGGGCAATCCTACTATGAAGACACCTTGGGAGATGACTCCGGCAGATGCGGAAGCCTGCCTGAAGGCTACCAGCTGGATGCCTGCCGATCGCGATTATTTTCGTGGCGGCGGATACTCCTCACACTTCCTCAGCCGTGGCGGAATGCCTATGACGATGATGCGTCTGAATATGGTCAAGGGGCTGGGCCCCGTTCTCCAGCTTGCAGAAGGGTGGACCGTCGAACTTGACCCGGACGTACACGACATTCTCGACAAACGCACGGACCCCACCTGGCCGACAACCTGGTTCGTTCCCCGTCTCGACGCAGGGAAAGACTGCTTCAAGGATGTCTATAGCGTGATGAACTGCTGGGGTGCAAATCACGGGGCAATCGCGCACGGGCATATCGGGGCCGACCTGATCACTCTCTGCTCGATGCTGCGCATTCCCGTCTGTATGCACAACGTGCCTGACGAGAAGATTTTTCGTCCTTCCGCCTGGAACGCCTTCGGTATGGACAAGGAGGGAGCAGATTACAGGGCTTGCGCCAATTTCGGACCAATCTACAAATAGCAGCTTCTGATGAAAGGCGGTCCTAAACTGGTGGAACGGCAGTATCTGCTGCCGTTCATCCTTATTACCTCACTGTTTGCGCTCTGGGGTTTTGCAAATGACATAACGAATCCTATGGTGGCGGCGTTCCAGACCGTTATGGAACTCTCCGCCGCCAAGGCTTCCCTGATACAGTTCGCATTTTACGGCGGATATGCCACTATGGCCGTTCCCGCAGCTCTTTTCATCAGGAAATACAGCTACAAGAGCGGAATTCTGCTGGGCCTGATGCTTTATGCGGTGGGCGCGTTCCTCTTCATTCCGGCCGCATCCCTGCAGAGTTTCACCTTCTTCTGCTTCTCGCTCTATATTCTTACTTTCGGGCTGGCTTTTCTTGAGACTACCGCCAACCCGTTCATTCTTTCCCTCGGAGCCAAGGAGAACTCTACCAGAAGGCTGAATCTTGCGCAGTCCTTCAATCCGATGGGCTCCCTGATGGGAATGGCTGTGGCCTCTTTCGTCGTCCTGCCCTCGCTGCTGAGCGACACTCACCGTGACGCCTCCGGCAAACTCATTTTCGACCAGTTGCCCGAATCCGTCAAAGCGGCGGAAAGAGTCGCTGACCTTGCAGTAATCCGCAACGCCTATGTGGTGCTTGGGGCGGTGGTTTTGGCGGTGTTCGTCATAATCGCGCTCACAAAGATGCCCAAGACTGTCTCCACCGAACCGGGGCTCAAGGCTCGGGATACCCTTAAAAGGTTGTGGAACAATATCACCTACAGGGAAGGTGTCTTGGCGCAGGTATTCTATGTGGGGGCGCAGATAATGGTATGGACTTTCATAATCCAGTATGCCGACAATCTGGGCATTGACAAGGCTACTGCCCAGACATACAACATCGTTGCGATGATGGGTTTCCTTACCTTCAGGTTCGTCTCGACATTCCTGATGAAGTATGTGAATTCACGGAAGTTGCTGGCGATTTTTGGAATATGCGCGGCCGCCTGCACAGTAGGGGCGATAGTGTTGGTCGGCAAGGCCGGCCTCTGCTGTCTTGTGGCCATAAGTCTGTTCATGAGCCTTATGTTCCCTACAATCTACGGTGTTTCCCTTGAGGACGTCAGTTCCCAGGACAGCACTCTTGCCGCATCATTCCTGGTGATGGCGATTGTCGGCGGTTCAATCCTGCCGCCGCTTCAGGGTGCAATCATCGACAGGGGCGTAATTCTCGGGCATCCTGCCGTCAACGTCAGTTTCGTCCTGCCGCTGCTCTGTTTCTTTATGATCACGGTTTTCGCCCTTCGCGCCTTCCGCCGTACCCGATAAGAAGAGAGTATTAACTGAACGGGGTGAAAAATCAAGAAAATTCCCCCGCCGAACAAAGTCAATGGCTTCGGAAGAAACTGACATCGGTTTACGAATGGATAAAGCATCACTTGTCATCGTAATGACCGTATGATGACAATACCGCTACGTTGACAGATTCTTCTCCTATCTCGTAAATAAGTCGGTGCTTCTGTGAAATACGACGAGACCACTGCCCTGAGCGATCTCCGCCTAATGCTTCCGGTTTACCGGTGCCGGTTTTTGGATGTTCTTAAAGTTCGCCGAGCAACTTGCCTGCCTTCTTGAATGAGGCAAGCGCCTCCTTTCCGTTAACCGCAAGCCCTTTACCGTCTGCAATATCTTTTCTTGCCTAATCAACACGGGCAAAGAATTCTTTCTTGCTGATAAGACTGTCATCATCAGAGACAGGCACAATCTTAAAACTCCCGGCTCGGGAAGTAAGAATTATGCTCTCACCATTAGCCGCAAGGCTGAGGTATTTTCCCTGATTCGATCTAAAGTCTCTAATGCTTATCACTGTCATGGTTTTTCATTTTACCGCAAATATAAAAAGTACCAAAATGGTATCCAAATTTAAATTTGCAATTTCCAAACATAATCGGATATACGAATGTAAAAACTTACGTTTCTTGTTCATCCGTCTGTGCGGACTTTGATTCTGTCTGCTACAGATCCTGAGGCCTGTCGTGAAGAACAGCCTTGCGAAGTTCGAAATTCTGGCCGAGATATTTCTTGCGTACTTCGGGGTTGTTGGCAAGCTGCTCCGCAGTGCCGCTTTCCAGAATCGTCCCTTCATAGAGAAGATATGCCCTGTCCGTAATGGCGAGCGTCTCGTGCACGTTGTGGTCGGTGATGATGATGCCTATATTCTTTGTCTTCAGTTTGGCGATGATATGCTGGATATCCTCGACCGCAATCGGATCGACCCCGGCAAAAGGTTCGTCAAGCAGGATGAACTTGGGGTTGATGGCAAGGGCGCGAGCGATTTCGCAGCGGCGGCGCTCACCTCCCGAGAGCTGGATGCCCTGACTCTTGCGGACCTTCTGGAGGCCGAACTCGTCCAGAAGGGATTCAAGCCGCCCATATCTGTAGTCTCTGTCGAAATGAGCCATTTCCATCACCGAGAGGATATTGTTCTCAACGCTCATCGTCCTGAACACGGATGCCTCCTGCGCAAGATATCCCACACCTTTCTGTGCCCGGCGGTACATCGGGAGCGAGGTTATTTCCTCGTTATCCAGAAAGATTTTTCCCCCGTTGGGCTTGATCAAGCCGGTAATCATATAGAAACTGGTGGTTTTCCCCGCTCCGTTCGGCCCCAGAAGACCCACAATCTCTCCCTGCTCCACCTCAATCGATACATCCTTGACGACGGTCCTTTTCCCGTATTTCTTTACAAGATGTTGGCTGTATAGTTTCATATTCGCTTTTGTTCCAGAGTTTTTTACGATGTTTCCAGCTTGAAGTCATCCTTCAGGTGACGGAACTCCCCGGAATTGCGGCTCAGGTAATCGACCTTGTCGGAAGGCATGTGGAGAGTAGGTGCTGTTGATGCATCGACTTCGGGGACTTCCACGAAAAGCCTGATTTTACCATTGTCCAGATTCCGGCGGAGGAAATTCTCCAGACGGTGCAGACAGTTGTGCTCAATCCACTCCTTCTGAGCCTGATTGCCCACTTTGAAAAAGACATCAGCCTCTCCTTCCATTCTCACCGAAGCCTTGGAGAGGGTAGCGGACAGGCTCGGTCTGCTTGATTCGCTTTCAGACAGAGCTTTCCAGGCCTTTTCCAGCGACTGGTTGTCCAGCGGCTTATCCGCAGCGGGCTGATCTTCGCTCACGACAGCCGAAGGCTCCTTCAACGCCTGCTGCAACACAGACTTTATCGAGAGCCCGGCAGACTTGGAGGGTTTCGGCGGAGCAGGAGCGGAGGCAACGGCGGAAGACGCGGAAGGGGTGGGTTCGGGAGCCGCAATCTTTTGGGAAACCCGGGCGGCCGGCTGTGCCTGTGCGGATGCAAACGCCCCGTTCAGGGCACAGATACGCATCAGCGCGAATTCAATCAGCAGACGCGGGTTTCCGCTCTGCTTGTATGCCACGTCACATCCGTTTGAAATCTTCAGCGCCTCGAAAAGGAAAGCCGACGGACATTTCCGTCCATATTCCTCATACCTTGCCATAACTGAAGGGGCAAGTTCCACAAGAGTCGAGGCAGCGCTGCTGCCGGATATTATCAGATTCCTGAAATGGGAACTCAGCCCGGCCACGAATTCCTGTGCATTGAAACCCTTGGAGAGCACTTCGTTGAGCAAAAGCATCGAGGAAATGTAATCCCCTGAGAGAAAGAAATCCGTCATCTTGAAATAGTATTCGCAGTCCAGAACATTGAGGTTGCTGATGACCTGCTCATACGTCACATCTTTCCCACAGAAGGCGACAGTCTGATCGAAAAGGGTCAGCGCATCACGCATCGCCCCGTCAGCTTTCTGTGCGATTACGTGCATCGCCTCCTCACTGATTTTCACCCCCTCTTGTTCAGCAATCTGCTTCATATTCAGCACCATATCTTCTATGGAGATACGGTTGAAATCGAATGTCTGGCAACGGGAGAGTATTGTAGGGAGAATCTTGTGTTTCTCCGTGGTGGCAAGAATGAAGATTGCGTGCGCGGGCGGCTCCTCCAACGTCTTGAGGAATGCATTGAACGCAGCCTGAGAGAGCATATGAACCTCATCTATGATATATACGCTGTATTTTCCTACTTGAGGTGGGATACGGACCTTATCGGTCAAGGCGCGGATATCCTCCACCGAGTTGTTGGAGGCGGCATCCAGCTCGTGGATACTGTATGACCTGTTCTCGGCGAAGGAACGGCACGACTCGCACTCCCCACAGGGTTCAAGTTCCGGGCCGGGATTGGAGCAGTTGATTGTCTTGGCGAAAATCCTCGCGGCGCTGGTCTTCCCTACACCTCTAGGGCCGCAGAAAAGATAGGCGTGCGCCAACTGCCCCCTCTGAATCGAATTTTTAAGAGTTTGGGCAATCGTCTGCTGCCCCAACAGTGTCCCGAAACTGGAAGGCCTGTATTTTCTTGCCGATACGATGAATTGTTCCATAGGGTACAAATATAATAAAAAAAGGGTAACTTCGCCGTATGATTTATACGAAGACATTTGACTGCGGACTCAGGCTGGTGCTCAAGAAGACACAGTCACCCGTATCATACAGCGCTCTGACAATCAAATCCGGCACCAGAAACGAAACGGAAGGGAAAGACGGAATCGCCCATTTCACCGAACATATGCTGTTCAAGGGGACAAAGAAACGCACCCCGCGGGAAATCAGTGACAGACTGGAGCTCCTGGGAGGAGACCTCAACGCATATACCACAAAGGAGGAGACTGTTGTCTATTCAGCCGTCCTCAAGGAAGATACGGCAAAGGCCGTGGATTTGATGATGGAGATGGCCTTCACCTCCACCTTCCCCGAAGAGGAGCTGAACAAGGAGAGAATGGTCATCATAGACGAAATCAATATGTACAAGGACTCTCCGTCCGACTGCATCTTTGATGATTTCGAGCAGATGCTCTACGGAGGCCACCCCCTCTCCCGCCCCATACTGGGCAACGCGAAGTCCCTGAAGAGAATAACACCGGCAGACCTGAAAGCATACACGGAACTGAATTTCAAGCCGGAGAGAATGTGTATCTCAATTACCGGAGGAATCACGCCGCAACGGGCAGAAAAGATTGTCAAAGAGTCGATTGACAGATACATTCCAAAAGGGTATCATCCCGGCGAAGTCTCCCTTCCCGAAATTGATGGAGGAGGAGTGGCCGCCGGCAGCTTTTTCCAGAAAGAGATATCAAAAAAAAACCATCAGGCAAACTGCATAATCGGGGCATCCGCATATTCCTATTATGAAGAGGAGAGACTGACCCTGATTCTGCTCTCGAACCTGCTCGGCGGACCTTCGACCAACTCCCGCCTCAACCAGATGCTCCGGGAGCGCAATGCTCTCGTGTATAACGTGGAATCGATGTATGTCCCCTTTGCCGACACCGGTTCGTTCCTGATATATTTCGGATGCGAGAAGCAAAATACCGAAAAATGCATAGAATTAATCGACAGGCAATTGTATGAGTTGAGAACCGAACCTATGCCGGAAAGGGAGCTCACCGCGGCAAAAAAACAACTGCTGGGGCAGCTCGCCATATCGTCCGACAACGGAGAGGCGCAGGCCCTGGCCATCGGCAAGAGTATGATGGTCTTCGGCCGCATAATGCCGGATGAGGAGGTGAGAGCCCGAATCAACGCAATCACCGCCGCCCAACTTCAGGCAACCGCCGTCTCCCTCCTTGCTCCCGACAGATTGTCAAGGCTCATCTACAAATAACGATGGAGGCTGTCGAACGATACATAAGAGATAATTCCACGCCCCTCCCGCAAGTGCTCGCCTGGCTGGAAAAGCAGACTCATCTTCGGACCAACCACTCCAGAATGCTTTCCGGAAGTGTTGTCGGATCCCTGCTGCACCACTTTACAATGATGCTCAACCCCGCAAGAGTGCTGGAGCTGGGCGTTTTCACCGGATACTCATCCATCTGCATCGCATCGGCCCTCGTGGAGGGGGCAATGCTGGACGCCATCGAGATAAACGACGAACTGGAAGACCTGATAAGGGAGGGATACTGCCGTGCCGGAATTGAGGACAGGACGAATCTGATGATTGGAGACGCACGCGATATCATCCCGACTCTGGACAAAATCTACGATATGGTCTATATCGATGCCAACAAACGGGAATACGCAGAATATTACGGACTTGTGGTAAACAAGGTAAGAAGCGGGGGATACATAATAGCCGACAATGTTTTATGGGACGGGAAGGTCTGTATGGACGAACCTCCGCACGACGCGCAGACCGAGGGCATCGCCGGTTTCAACAGTCTGGTGGTTTCGGATGGCCGTGTCGAGAACTTCATCCTTCCCCTGCGGGACGGGCTGAACATCATTCGCAAAAAATGATTATATTTGTTTGACATAACCACTTACACTATGGCTAACACTACAGGATACAAATGGAAATACAGCTCCCTCGGAGGAGCGGTCCGCATCGCCGTGGAAAGCGGAGAGGATATCGCCCATCTCGGCGAACTTGACCAGAAACTGTGGACAGTGCTCAGCTGCCCCACGACAGGTCTGGAATTCAACCGGAGATTTCTGGAGATTCTGGACACGGACAATGACGAAAAGATAAGAATCAACGAAGTTGTCGCCGCATCGGAATGGATTACCTCCGTTCTGAAAAACCCCGACAGGCTGCTTGACGACCAGACGGAAATCGGCATCGATGAAATCAACTCCGACAACCCGGAGGGAGCAGCGCTTGCCGAGTCCGCAAGGAAGATGCTCGAATCCCTGTCAAAGGACAAATCGTCGTTCTGCGACGCAGACGTTCAGGAATATATCGCCGGCATAGACCAGAAATGCGCCGCCGTGAAGGAGGCCGCCGTCAGGAAGGAGACCCTCAGTGCTCCATACGCGGAAAACAGCGAGGCTGCGGCCGCCGCATTCCAGGCCATCCGCGCGAAAGTTGACGACTTCTTCGTAAGGTGCAGTCTGGTGCAGTTCGACGCTGACTGCAACGGAGTTCTTGACGTATCTGTGGACAGCATAGCCGCCATCAGCGGAGAGAATCTCGCCGGATGTGCCGACAAGATTGCGGCCCAGCCCATCGCAAGGCCGTCCGCAAAGATGGAGCTTCCTCTCCTTCAAGGCATCAACCCCTCCTGGAAAGCTGCTTTCGACTCGTTCAGGGCTCTGGTCCTCGACAAGGAATTTCCCGGGGCGGCTTCAATCACGGAGGAGCAGTGGATAGCCGTTTCTGCCAAGATTGATTCATACATCTCCCGCAAGGGTGAAATCGAAGCGGCAAGCGCCGAGGTTCTTGACGGGTCTCTGGCTGAAGAGCGTGCGTTCATAGCCCCTCTGGAGAAATTCGTCCTGCTCACCGCGCATCTCTACACCTTCCTGAACAACTACGTCTCCCTGAAAGACTTTTACCGCAAAATTCACCCCGCCATCTTCCAGTCCGGAGTCCTTTTCATAGACCAGCGGGCCTGCGAGCTCTGCGTGAAGGTCTCGGATATG
>JAZLIS010000019.1:0-4045 GCA_045617505.1 Bacteroidales bacterium
ATCAGGGACAGCCCCTTGGGTTTTCTGATTTGCGACCAGCAGGATGGCATCACCGGCTGTGAACTTCGGCGTCAGGCCGTCGTTGCCGAGGGTTGTTTTAGTCTGGTTGCCAAATGACACCGCGATGACGCGGGAGCCTTCTGCGGCCGGAGCTACCTTGTCATTTTCAAAATTGGGGGGGGTGATTTCCTTGGTGCAGGCTGCCAGCACCGCGGTGGCAGCAAGGGCTGCAAGGATGAACTTGAAAGAAACTTTCATAACTGCAAATGAATACTACTTCGCGAAATTACACATTTCCACTCAAATAACAAAATCCACTCGGAAGTTTGACAGAATAAATTTTGATTTTTTTGATAGAAAGTGAATAGAGGGGTCAATTGAAAATCGGTTTTGCCATCCGCCCCTCAATCCTCAATAATCAACAGAGGCATACACACGCTCAAGGTTTACATGGTTGACCCTGAGATCGTTCTGGAAAAGATTGTCGTAAATCCTGACGGGACTTACAGCTACCTTGGGCCTAAGCCGAAAGTCATAGATTAATCGTTATCAGGAACCACGTTTTCAGCCTTGTCGGTGTAGATGACACCGTCAAGATGGTCGCACTCGTGCTGGAATATGACAGCGGCAAAGCCTACACCGCCGTCAGTGCTCTCCAGCGTCTTCACCAGTTTCCGGGCAAGAGCCGCATACTCGGCGGTGTTCAGATCCGCCACATTGAAATTTGTCGATGAGCTGCGCAACACAGCCAAGTCAGCCTCGTTGTCTACGGTCAGAATCCTCATCACTTCTGAAGATCCATTGATAATGTGGGTTAAAAACTTTTTTCGAACACCTCCCGGATGGAGGGATAGGTTGTTTCGAGGCACCCGGGCAGAGCGTCAGGGCCTATCCATTCAGCGCGGGTGATATCCTCCTCGGCTTGAGGCACAGGTGTCTCGGTGCCGTCGTATTGCATTTCATACCAGTATGTGTTCTTGAGGCAGGATATGCCGAAAACCTTGTATGTGTGGTGGGTTATGCAGATGAGCTTCCCAAGCTTGAGATTTGCGAGGCCCGTCTCCTCCTCCACTTCCCGCAGAGCGCAGGTCTCAATCTCCTCATCCGGCTCCTGTTTTCCTTTTGGGAGGTCCCAGATGCCGTGGCGTAGAATCATAAGTATTTTTCCTTCCGGGTTGCGCACGACACCGCCGCCGGCAGCAATCTGTTGGTAATCCGAAGCGAACTCGCCGAACGATTCCTCATTCACTTCAATGCACTCTGTACCGGAATATATTTTCATAAAAACGCTATCTTTGCAAAAACGTGCAAAGGTAATGTTTACGGCCGACTTTGTCAATATGATGACCGAAAATCTCGGTGTGGGCAGGGCTGCAAAGATACTCGAAGCCCTGACCCGGACTCCACTTGTCTCCGTGCGGGTCAACCCGTTCAAGATTTCACTTGAAAAGTTGAGGGGACATTTCGGGGAGATTGCCGGAAACCCTGTCCCCTGGGCCCCCGAGGAGGCGTTTTATCTGAAAGAACGGCCATCCTTCACCCTCGACCCTCTTTTTCACTGCGGAGCGTACTATGTGCAGGAAGCGTCTTCAATGTTCGTGGGGAGCCTCTTCGACCGGGCCGTTTCGGAACTGGGAGACGAGTCGCTCAATGTGCTTGACCTCTGCGCTGCCCCCGGAGGCAAGACCACCCAGATAATGAGCCATCTCCCCGAAGGAGCGCATCTTACCGCAAACGAGGTCATCAGCTCCAGAGTCCCGATTCTGGCGGAGAACGTGGCCAAATGGGGAGGCTGCGGAGTCACCGTGACAGGCAGCGATGCCTCCTGTTTCGGCAGGGCTGCCGGAGGAAGGGACAGCATATCCTACGGAATAATAGTGGCAGACGTGCCCTGCTCCGGAGAGGGAATGTTCCGCAAGGGCGATCAGGCAGAAGAGAACTGGTCGGTGAACAACGTGATGCTTTGCGCCGCACGGCAGAGACGCATCGTGAGCGATATATGGCCCGCGCTGAAGGAAGGCGGGTTCCTGATCTATTCGACCTGCACCTTCAACAGATATGAAGATGAGGACAACGTGGAATGGATTTGCAGCGAACTGGGTGCGGAGTGCCTGCAGCAGAGACATTTCTACCCCGGAGAAGACCCGGGAGAGGGCTTTTTCGCAGCCCTGCTCAGGAAAGATGGGGAATATCGTCCGCAAAAAAGCCGCCGTCAGGCAAAGGCTCCATACCGGATATACGAATCCCTGTTCCCGCAGGCAGACGAGGCTCTCTCAGTTTCTCTGGACAGAAGCCGATATCCGGTAATGGACCTTTCAAGGGAAGATGCGCTGAAATTCCTCGCGAAGGAGCCGCTTATGTTCCGGGACTCCCCTCTCGGACTGATACTCCTCACCTACAAGGACATTCCTATGGGTTTCGTAAAGAATCTCGGCCGCCGGGCCAACAACCTCCATCCCCAGCCCCGTAGAATCAAGAGCCTGACTGCATCAACCTCATCATCACCGGTGAAACGGTGGAAAGATTGCGATTCTGATATGGCATCCTTTGGAAATCAGTGATTATATTTGGTTTGATAAAAAAATATCATTATGGTCGGTAAATACAAAGTCATCACCCTTTGTGGAAGCACACGATTCAAAGAGGAGTTCTTTGAAGCCCAAAAACGCCTTACTCTCGAAGGCAACATAGTCATCAGCGTCGGACTCTTCGGCCATTGTGGAGACAACGAAGTCTGGACGGAAGGCACCAAGGAGATGCTGGACGATATGCACAAGCGCAAGATCGATATGGCCGATGAAATCTTCGTCATAAACGTCGATGGCTATATCGGCAGCAGTACACGCTCCGAGATTGAGTATGCCAAGGCCAATGGCAAGAAAGTGAATTATTTGGAATCAGTAGAATAGAACAGGCCTGACTGGCGGTGTATTTGGCGGTATAAATTTCATTTTGTTTAATTCGCACAGACGGATTTGGTTTGGAGCAAGGCTCATAATCAGCGAAAATGCGAACAAGACTGAGTTGGAAGATAATATTCGATGTGCCCGGACGCTATTGGCCTGTTTTGGAGACATATCAATTGTTATCCGAGAACTGTTCAGTATTGGATAATACCATACCCAAATAACTTTGCAGTTATTGCATACGACTTGAATTCCGGCTCCGTGGCATCGAGCCACCAGCCGTCGATTCCGCAGGGCAGAAGGTTCCTGCTGATATGGCTCCAATATATCTCTCGCGCCCTTTCGCTGAAAGCGTCATAGTTCAGAGCGGCCGAATCGGGTTGCGCCGAAGTGGGAATCAGCAGCCCCTCGTCGGCAAAATCGTCGAAATAGTCGGAGTTTTTGCTGAAGGATGTCTGTGCTGCCCGAGGCCATAAACGGCCTCTTCCGGATCGAGTGTGAATGTCTGTGAAATGCCGAACGAATCCTCCGCCCCATCCTTTCTCGGGACTATCAGGCAACCGCCCGCCTTCTCACTTGTCAGCCTGCTGCCGGAAACGTCTGAGAATGAAACACTGCCGTCCTCCTTAGATACTCTCACTTCAAGGGAATCCGTACTCAGAACTACGGCATTGCCGTTGTTGGCAACCTTATATCTCATCTTCTGCGGCTTGAGAATCACGCAGAGAGAACTGTCCCTCGGCACAGAGCCGTACATACCCGGATAATATTTCTCGACCCGTACAATGCCGGGGGTATATGCAGTCAGCACCACCTCCCCTCCGGAAGTCTCCACTCTGACTCCGTTGCAGGAACGGATTATTTCCTAATTTCTGCGGTCTGCTGAATTCCAGACACGTTTGTGTGTAATCGAAAATGGTTATCTTTGTAAGAAGAAACAATCCTGATATATGAAGATACGATTCATTCTGACAGCGGTCATCACCGCCACAGCGCTCCTTGCGGCAAGCGTAGCCGCTACCGCCGCGCCGAAATCACCCGTAAATGCAAAGAAACTGTACGTCCTCACCTCCCCGAACGGGTTTGCCCTCCGCAATACCCTCGGAGAACAGGAGGTCGCCCCGCACCGCCTTGTCAAA
>JAZLIS010000020.1:0-31373 GCA_045617505.1 Bacteroidales bacterium
GGATGGAGGCAGTTTGACCATCCTTCCATATATGACACATAGCCGTTGGAAATCAGCAGTTCCTGAGCTTTTTCAAGGGCGATGCCCGCTACCTCATCATCTATGATTTCGTCTGAGTCGATGCCTCCCATACGCATAGGATACCCCGTCACGCGCTCATCTATGAAGCCTGTAGGATGCCCGTTTCCATCCATCTCGAGCTGTCCGCCCGGTATTTCCCTGATAAGCACATTGCCCTTGTCGTTGATGATGCCACAGCGACGGAAACATTCCGTATTGCAGTACATGTTGTGTCCGCCGGAGTCAAACAGAGCAACAGACAGCCCGTGTGAAACAGCATCAAGTTCTGCCATTGTGATATTGTCGGTCATTCTGTTCTTAAACATATCCCATCCAAAGCCGAACAGACAATTCTTCCCCACATTGGCGGCTTCAAGAGCGGCGGCATCGACTTTTTTCAGGATTTCAGCCTTGCCGTCCTCGTGAGCGAACAGCAAACCACCCTTCATATTGGCAAGACAAATCGTCATCATATAATGCGCGTGACCGTCGAAACAGCCCGGCATCACCATACCCTTGCCCGTATGGTCAACGACCTTGGTAACACCCTCCTTTATATAGGCTTCAGCCCCAGCCTTGTCACCCACATAGACAAACTTGCCATCCTTGACGGCGACAGCTTCTGCAACAGGGTTGTCCTCGTCCGCTGTGCGGATGATTCCGAAGACAACGGTGTCAGCCACCTTATTGCAGCCGACTGCCATAAGAATGGCAATTGCGTAAATGATTTTCTTCATTGAATAATATTGGATTTGATAAGAATCGGTCTTTGAATGGCAAACTTACTCATTTTTCATCAAACATCAAACTATCCGCGTACGAATGCCGGATAGACAGGTGCTCGCGTAACCTCTTCCAAGAAATGAAGAGAGCCATCTGCTGACCCCGTTGTCACCCGCAGAGACTGTAACACAATCGGCAGCGCTTTTGACTGCATCATCGGCCATTCCCATTGCTACTCCGAGGCCGGCGAATTTCAGCATCTCGATATCGTTGGAGCCATCTCCGAATGCGATGATTTCCGAAGACCTGATGTTGTATGTGTCGAGTATCTTTTTTATCCCCAGCACCTTGTCCAATCCGCGTATGTTGATGTCACAGTATTCGTCACACCATCGGAAAGTGTCCAATGCATGGAGGACATCCTTGAAAAGAACTTTTTCTTCTTCGAGTGAGACAAAAGGGCAGAAGGTGTAAATGCGTCCCTTCTCTGCCGCTTCAAGGATGTCGCCTTCCTTTGGCGAGGGCATATTGACACGCTGAATGAATTCACTTGTCGCCGCGGTCAGATGGCAGAATAACGTTCCTGTCGCCGTAGTTGCGGCTGATGGTATTCGATTTGATTCGATTATCTTCGCTATCTCAACGGCCTGCCGCCTGCGAATCGGATGTTCGTCTATCAACACAAACCTCTCTCTTTCATTGAAGCAGGCACACCCGTCTTTTACGATATAAGTCAAAGTCCCGTTGCTGCAAACCGCACCGCTCACGGGGAATGGGATATTGTCGATGTCACAAATATGCCGGCCCGTGACAATGAAGATGAGCGTCCCCCGCTCGCGCAGGGCCTCTATGGCATCACAGTCTGCCTGCGAGATACAGCGGGTGTCGTACGGAACCAGCGTCCCGTCGATATCGAAGAATGCGGCTTTTGGAATCGAACTATTCATAAGGAAACTGCAAGATAAGCAAATTCTGTCCGTACATATGCTGATAATCCACGTTCTTGCAGCTGCCCAGAAGTATCTTCAGTCCAAAACCACGATTTTCTTCCCCGACAGCCAGCGGATTGAAGGGGCGGCCGCCATCTCTCACTACACTGAGTATTCCGTCCCGTTCCATACGGATTATGACATCATAGCAATGGTCATTGCCTTTCAGCTCCGAATGTTCATTGATATTGAGGAATATCTCTTCCAGGCACAGCACCAATTTATTCTCAAGGGAGCAAGAGATGTCCTGACAGTCAAGGAATGTCCGGATTGACCTCAGAGCCAAAGCCATATCATCCTTATCGGTGGGTATGGAAAGCTGAAACTGTTCTGCATCCTCGTCAGCCGTATGCCTGGGTATGTGAATAAATCTGTAAATCGCTGCGTCACCGTTGCGGACAATCTCACTGATAAGATAAATGATGCCGACAGACAGCAATGCTGCAAACGGGAAAGCGTACCACAAAGCTTGTCCTGAGCTCAGTTGAAGGGTTTCCGATGTCATCAGATATGGCCATGCAAGCAAAACAACGATTTCGGAAATGGAGAAAACAATGGTCGGCACAGGTATAAGGCTGAGTTTCACCATTGCCTGATAGATGAACATCATCAGGGTCACCAGCATCGAGGAAGGAACTATCCAAACGAATATCCTCAGTGCCTTTGTGCAGTAATCGACCATTTCTGGAGTATTTGCCCCAAACACTTGTACAAGAAGCCCGGAACCGGGCATCAATGCAAATGAAACGGCAAATCCTATCAGCAGGGTCACTCTGATGGAACGGCCGACGATGTGCCGAAATCCGCGCCAGTCGCGCTGCCTCTTCAGGAACCCTCCCACACCGGTTACCGAGCGTCCTGCTCCGATAGAGAGATTCATACAGATATTGAAGATGATCAAGCCTACCGATAACGCAAACAACCCGTCCGTTCCGCAATGTTTCTGAATGGTGAAGTTGGCAACGTAAATAAAGAGAGTGGCGAATATGGATGTTATGGACATATTTCCACCCAATTTCAATATGCTCTTCGATGCGGATACGGAGGATTGCCGGAAGATGCGTATGGTGAAGGAACAGTTCTTTGTGAAGATATGGCTGCAGCCCAGAATGATGACTGTCACTGCGTATGCGATGAGAGTGGCTGTGGCGGAGCCTGCTATGCCCAGTCCGAGAACAACCGTCAACAGTATGTCCAGCGCAATGTTGCACAATACGGAAATAACGACGGCACGTGTCCCCAAAGACGGCCGTCCGTCGATGCTCACCGCTTCGCAGGAAAACTGCGCCAGCAGGAAAAGGAGAGTTCCGCTGCCTGCGATGCGGAAATAGGTATGCAGATATGAGGCCACCGTATCGTCATAGCAAACCAGAGAGACATAGGAGTCAGTGAAAAAGAATGCGAAAGCGCTTAACAGGAAACCTGTAACAATAAGTGCCAGAAGGGAAGTGGATATGAACCTTCCGGCCTGTTCCCGATTCCGCTCCCCTATGAAATATGCCGCCCGGCCGGTAGCGGAGAATGCCAGCAGCAGGAGGATAGCCGACAGCACCATGGAATAGGGAGAATACAGATTGACGGCCGACAGAGCTTCCGGAGAGACAAATCTGCCCACGATGATGCCATCAACGGCTGTGTTGACGGCCGTTGCACACATCGAAAGTGCAGATGCGACCAGAAAGCTGTTCATCGCTTTCGTTGTCAATGACATATTCCGCTGCTGCATCACTCCCCGGATAAGAATTTCAATATATGACTTACCGTGAAATCCCGCCAGCAATCGTCATTGTCAAGGCAGAACTCCGTGTGATTGGCGGGAACCTCCACAGCTGTCAGTTTTGCCACTTTCTCCCGATAGGATGACGGCAAGTCTCCGAGTATGTTGTCGGAACAGCGGAAAAGCAGGATTTCTGAAGAGGTCTCCCGGGCCTTCCAGTCAGACATCAGTCGCAGGACGGCTCTGTATCCTTCGAAAACAATCCTTGCTCTGACTTCCGAACCTTGTTTGTCGCGTGAAAGTATCAGTCTGATTTCCTCATCCTTCTGTTCGGGGGTCAGCGGGACGTAGCGGCCGAATGAAATGGGGGAATCCCCACATATCACCTTGCAGGCGCGTCCGGTCTGAAGAAAAAAAATCCGGCTCAATTCGTATGCGATTGTACCTCCGAACGAGAATCCCATAAATGCGACAATCTTTTCTTTGTCAGGAACCTCCATATCCATCAGGTCATAATATACCCCTACGATATCTTCAAATAAATCGCCTTCTCTGGCCAGATAGATATAGTGTTCCAGAAAAGGTTCAACCACGAGTACGTCGTAGTGTTCCGAGAGACTGTCAATACGGTTTTCCAGCTGCTCTATTCCGATGATGCCGCACGAAAGGACAAGTATCGGCTTCCTCCCCGTAAAGGATGAGTGCCAATAGACCAATGACATCACGCTTTTGGAAAGTTCGCGGACCGTTTTCAGGACGAGCATCTCGCTTGCTCTCAGCCCGATTCCGGCATCATTTGCAAGGTTGGTCATTTCAACGGCAGAGATACTGTCCATTCCCAAATCCATCAGGTTGTCCGTAACTCCCAGCGTTTCCGTCCCCATCACCTTGCGGGCAATATCAAGCAGGATGACTTCACGTTCGGTTTTCGGAGCCTCGAAGGATACCGGACTGATTCTTCTCTCGGGTTCCTTCAAGACCAGGCGATTGACCTTTCCGTTGGCGTTCAATGGAAAAGAGCCCATCCTGATGTATGCCCCCGGGTGCATATACCTCGGAATAAGTCTGTCAAGATGCGCGCTGAATTCATCACGGTCAAGTTCCCTACCGGCGATGTAGAAAGCACAGAGGTACCGGCTCCCCTTTTCATTGTCAAACCCTTTCACGATGGCATCCTCCACCTCAGGCATCCTGCGAATAGCGGCCTCCACCTCACCCGGCTCCACCCGCTGGCCGTTCACCTTGACCATCCAGTCCCTGCGGTTCCTGTAGTACAGAAGTCCGTCATAGCCCTGCGAGACAATATCACCTGTGTGCATCCATCCGTGAGCGTACAGTTTCTGCGAAAGTTCAGGATCTTTCCAGTATCCTTTGCAGAACGGGCCTTTCAGGTACAGTTCACCCTCTTTTCCAATAGGAACGTCTTCTCCGTTTTCTCCGACAATACGGAACTCGATCCCCGGGTTGCAGGTACCAAGCGGAACCTGTTCAGCCGGTTCCGTGCCGACCGCGAAGGATGTCACGGTGCCGGAAGTCTCGGAAAGACCGTAAAGATTATAGAGCGTGTAGCCATCCTTCGAGCATTGAGTCGTCAGTCTCTCGCCTGCCGTGATGACGGCCTTCAATCTGGACGACAGGTTTTGGAAGCGGAGCAGGACAGCGGGACTGATATGCGAAACGGTTATCCCGTGTACCATAATGTAATTCTGAAGAGCCATTGCGTCCGTTTTCACATTAGCGGAATACAAATGGACAGTGGCTCCGGCGCGAAGCATATCATACAGAAAGACTATGGCCATGAAGTAAAATGGGACGCCGTTGCCGAACACCGTTTCCGCAGATGGTAACGCCAGACCGAATGTGTGAGGATAGTTTTTGTCAAAAGGCTCAAAGGTGTGAATTATTCCTTTTGGAACGCCCGTGCTGCCGGAGGTATAGACAATCAGCGCATCATCCGTCGATTCGGGCAATGTGACCTCCTCTGGAGCGGAAAGACTCAAGTCCTTGACCTTCTGCATCACCTCCTCATCAATAAGCAGTGCACTGTCGCAATTATGCGCAATGGCGCGGACTCGCTCCATCGGGGAGTTCATCCCGACGGGCACTGCCACGCACCCTCTCAGCCAGACTCCAAGCTCCGCTGCCATAAACTCCATAGTATCGGGCATACGGATAGATACATTTGAATGTGGGGCAACTCCTTCCTTGCGCAGATATACCGCAACCTTCCATGTCAAAGCCATTAACTGCCCGTATGTAGTCGAGCGGCTGCCGTCCAGATCGACGAAGGCAACCTTGTCCTCATAACGGGCCGCCGTCTCCAGCAGCTTTTCTATGAATAAGGATTTCACAGTTGTTCCTCTTGTATTATGTGTTCTACAGTACGCCTGATTATCTCCTCCGTAGAGGCAGTAGGACTCCACCCTGTAACAGAATGGATATTGCTGATATCAGGAATCCTGTTCGATGTGTCGGCATAATTCCTGCCATAGTACGAAGCGTATGACTCGGCCTTCAATACTGTCTGCTGCGCCGCGACTGCCGTTTCCGGGATTTCCTTCATTATGGCAAGCAGCTTCTCGGCAAATCTCCTGATAGAGCAGTTGTTGTCGGGGTTTCCGATGTTGAAGATCCTGCCGCAGGCGGAATTTCCCGCATTTATGATTGAAGTGATTGCCTCTATGCCGTCGCCTATCCAGGTGAAGCTGCGTCTCTGAGAGCCGTCACCGGCTATGATTATCTCGTGCCTGTGCAGGGTGTCATATATCATCTGGGTAAGCACCCTGGCCTGGTGCCGCTCTGCGTGGGCGAAAGTGTCGAGCCTCGGGCCCGTCCAGTTGAACGGCCTGATAATCGTGAATTTCAGTCCCTTTTCCTGCCCGAGTGCAAATATGATGCGGTCCATCATCTGCTTGGCATTGCTGTATATCCATCTTGTCTCACAGATGGGTCCCAATACCAGATTCGTCTTCTCCTCGTTCATAGGCTGGCCGCTGCCTATTCCATAAGTCTCCGATGTGGAAGGGAAGATGATCCTCACGCCAGCATCGGCACACATCTTCACCATACGGTAGTTGTATTCGAAATCCAGTTCGAACACCTTCATCGGATGGGTCATATACTCAGCCGGACGTGCAATTCCGGCCAGGAGAATTGCGAGGTCGGAGTCGGAAAGGAGCTTTCTGAGCAATCCGTCATTTCCGTTTATATCCGCCTTATGGAACGTAAACCTCCGATTATCAGCATATCTGCTGACGTATGAGTCGAAAATGTCCACGCCTGTAATTTCCCATTCGGTATTGGCAATCGCATAATCCAGAAAATGAGAGCCTATGAATCCGTTTATTCCTGTAACCAGTATCTTCATTCCAATCGATTTTTATCTGACGTATTGTTTGCAGATTTCCCGGATTGCTTCGATGCTGTATGCCACATCGTCGTCAGTCATGGCAGGAAACAAAGGTATTGACAATATTCTGTCAGAGACATATTCCGTCTCAGGGAAATCGCTCTTTTTGTTTCCAATGACCCCGGCAAAACCGCTGAAAAGATGAATGGCGTTGTAATGGAGCGCAGCGCCGATATTACGCTCCTTCATCTGCTTCATAAATGTGTCCCTGTCTATCTTAAGTGCGTCAGTATCGACAAGTATTGGGAATATATGGCGGCTATGGACGTGCTCATATACGGCACTCTGCTGGAAACTGATGCCCGGACAGCCGGACAGTTCTTTTTCGTAAGTTGCGCAGATCTCACGTCGGCGCCGGTTGAAATTGTCAAGCCTCTTTATCTGGGAAAGGCCTATGGCCGCCTGGATATCCGACATCTGGTACTTGAGACCAGGCATAGGAACGTCATAATGCGTATTGCCGGACGATGAATACCTGTTCCACGCCCCCTTGGACATCCCGTTCTGACGGAACACAGAAAGATACTCGGCAATATCTTCATCTTCAGTGCAAACTATTCCTCCTTCTGCGGTGGTGATGTTCTTGGTCGGATGGAAACTGAACACCGCCACGTGGCCTTTTCCCCTGTCCAAACCAATCTTACTGCCCTTGTAAGAAGCGCCAAGTGCGTGCGCGGCATCCTCGATAATCATCAGATTGTACCGTGCGGCAATTCCTTCGATGACATCCATATCGCAGGGCAGCCCCGCAAAATGAACGGGGATAATCGCCTTTGTACGCGAAGTGACGGCCTGTTCTATCTTGTTCACGTCAATATTGAGGCTGTGCCTGTCAATATCCACAAGGACCGGCTTCGCTCCCGAGAGAATGATGGCATTGACCGTAGAAGCGAAGGTCATCGGGGTGGTGATGACCTCATCCCCGGGTCCTATACCCATCGCCATCACCGATGAATGCAGTCCGGCAGTAGCCGAATTCATCGATATTGCATACTTGGAACCAACGTATTCCGAGATTGCTTTCTCGAATTGAACCACTTTAGGGCCCATCGCCACCCAGCCGCAACGTATTGATTCTGCGACGGATTCAATGGCATCTTCGCCAATCGAGGGCCGCGAGAACGGCAGGAAATCTTTTCTTATCTGCATAACTTTTCTCCTATTTTCATCAGTTTTTCAAAATATGCCTGATTGTCATACCTCTTGACGGCATATTCACGGCATTTGTTTATCATATCCTCGCTCTTCTTTTCCAACTTGTCAACTACAGCGGCCATCTCATCGAGATTTGTCGGAGTCACGAACGTGGCAATCTCCGGCGGAGCCATCTTCTCGTTGCCATATACCTTCCAGCAGAGCAGGGGAGTGCCGCAGGCAAGTGCCTCCAGGCAGGTGTTAGGCATAGTGTCGGGGAGGGACGGGAAAATGAACAGGTCGCCCAGAGACAGATATTCGGCTACGGTATCAATGTCATTGATAAAGCCTTTCGCAATGTAGTTCTTCGGCAGGCCCCCGGGGTATTCAGCCACGTATGCCACCTGCACGAAGACGAACCTGTCGTCGTTCTCGAAGCGTCTTGCCAATTGTATATAATAAGGTACGCCCTTCCTTTCGTGATGGATTCCGTCATACACCGCCACGCACATACATACTATCTTGTCATCAGGAATGCCCAGTTCCTTGCGGAGTCTCTGCGTGTCCCTCGGACGATACCTGCGCGTGTCTATGCATTCATCGGCTTCAATCAGCACTCTGTCCTTCGTAAGAGGTGAGCGCCTTGCGCCATTGAGCACCATTTCGGGGCCGACGAATACCATATTCGTTCCTTCGTAGTTTCTCTTTTTGCGGAGAAAGACCTTGTGTGGACCGGACTTCATCTTGCAGGCTGGGTATTTGTCAAGAGCAGGACAATTCCGGCACTCCTGCTCAAGTTCCTTGCACCCGAAATTGAAATGGCATTTGCCGGAAAGGACGTACTCGTCAAGCATAATATAGACCACGTCGATGCTCCGTTTCTTTATGTAATCAAAGAGCATTGTCTCATTGATGAAAAATGTGTGGAGTATCAGGATGTATATTGTATCGATATTGTCCTCATTCAACTGTCCGAGCAGTTTCCGTGTGGGGAGATGAGAATAGCTCCCGTCTTTTCCGGTTAGACGGAAAAGCAGTCTGTGGAGGGCTATTTCAAACCTGTTGCTGAAAACAAAGTTCGGAGAGCCTGTTTTTCCAATGGCTGCATACAATTTGGAATGGCAGCCCTGCGCATTCAGGTAATCGTTCAGGCCGATGGCGATTTTGGAAATCGACCAGACGGGAGCGTTGGTATGTGTCAGTACCGCAATATTCTTCATAACTCACCTGTTTTAGCAAAGATTGAACTCATACCATCCGTCATTGTCAGCACCTTCTTTGTATAGCAGCTGCAGACTCTTGTTCTTCAAATCATAGACAACAGTATATACAGTGACGAGCAGATTATATTGGGCGGAACCGGAATACCTGCTTTTTTCCAAATTGACCGTTGCGAGGAAGTCAGGATCCTTTTTTGCATCGCCACGATAAAGTTCAGTAGCAGTGAAATGCCGACCGGAAGGCGATTCGCTCCACAGATAGTCAGTAGCAAAGAAATATTTGTCCGAGACGTCGCGTTTGTATTTTTCAGACATTGACACCGACTTGAGGATTCGTTTCAAGCCCTCGGCCGAATCGTCCTCCTTGCCGTAAAGTTCTGACATCCGGTCGTACCTTTCGTAACCGGACGCACCGTCCTGGATGATGCCTTTCGAGAAAAGATACGAACTGAAGTTTGCCGTCAGTGTACAGAATGAAGGGCGGTTGATATCTTCCGTAACCAGAATCTTCATTTCGTTGTCGATACATTCCATGACCGCCGACTTCCGTGGGTCTGACACCATCCATTTCAGTGCTCCTGCGTGACCGCTCGATGTAAATCTGTCAGGGTCGAACCAGTTGACCGCTTTGACCAGCTCTATGGCCTCATCCACATTGGCGGCATTGTCAAGGAGAAGCCTCGCCAAGAGCATGGTATTGTAAGTCTTGGTGGCAGATGTGTTCGTATAAGCTGCACTTTTGCCCCATTCCCTGCCGCCCCAGTTTGAACGTTCTTCAGAAGCCTCGCTGCTGGGCACCATAAACATCATAACCGATACCCCTTTCTCGTTGATACCATCGCCAGTCAGTTGCGGCAGGAAATAATATGTGCTGTCCTTCTCCTGTCCGACTATCATATCCGGAAGAGAAGGGATGAAGTAGTCCGTTACAATTCCCAAGGACGAATAGCGGGCGCATCGGCGACCGACACGCACCACAAGCAAGGTGTCGTATCCGGTATAGACATCGCCGTTCCGCCCGGCGAAATCGCCTTTCCTGATGCCCGAGCACATCAGTCCCGCCGGACGGTACCGTTCATTCGTCATCCGAGCTGCCTTGTCGAAGTCAAAGTCTTCATACTCAACGTAAAACAGCCCGGGACGCACTTGTTTGTACAATTCTTTCATTTATCGGATCAATGTCTGCAAATTTACGCATTTTTAGCAATCAAAAAGCCGGTTGTCCATAATTCAACGAATACCTGACGCTTGGCACGAACGGATTCACTCCCCTTCCTCGATGGTGAGATAACGGTCCGAGCCGAGAAGAGAAAGAACGGAGTCGAGGGCAGAAGAGATTTGTCTGTCACCACAGCGGGAGAAGACTATCTGCAGTGATTCCAGATAGATGGTCAGGAGAGCAGCCTCATCGCGTACCTTGAACTCGATATTTCCCAGCGTGGAGCCTATGAACTTCAGGGAATCCCCCAGATTGTGGCGGTAGAAAATCTCGCCCTTGCGGAAAACATTGACATAGAAAAGCTCCTTCCCGTTCTCCATATATACGGGCACAATTCCCCCGGGAAAGAGAAGGGGCATCAGCGGAAGTCCGCAGGAGCCGGCAATCATTATATAGATAAAGACCATCACCACGGGATTGCACCTCCGGCTCTCAAGAGAAGTGCTGACAAGGGCATACTCCCTCTTCCCAAGAACCATATCGTAGAGAGTGAAACCCAGCCGCTCATAAAAAATATGGTTAAACACGTTGATGTTCTCGAAAGCTGTACGGGTATCTGAGGCCTCCCTCTGATATTCGGAAGTGCACCGGAAGAAGATATCCTCGTACTTTGAACGGGTCAGAGTGCAGTCAATAATGGAGCAAATCAGGAAACTGCTCTCGAAAAGGGAGACAGACTCCTTTCCCCGGGATACATGGAGCCTGAATTCTTCCAATCGGAACCCGATATTGAGTGCTTGAGCCTTGTCGAAGGCGCGTTCTTTCAGAAGCATCGGGACGATGTCGGGGCCGAATGAACGGAGACGCTCATCCACGCATCTGCTCACGACAAGGTCGTCATCATTGAGCAGACAGATCAGAGCGTCCAGTTCATTCCGGTCCAACATCACCATTGTCTATAAATCGTGTTTGGCTGTCAAGCCGAACTCGAGGAACTTCTCAACCAGATCTTCGTATGAGACACCCGCATATTTTGCAGCATCCGGGAAGAGACTCATATCCGTCATTCCCGGCAAAGTGTTGACCTCGATAATCATTGGACCGGCCACCTTGTCAACGATGAAATCTATTCGGGAAAGGCCCTTGCAGTTGAGAACCCTGTAAGCCTTCCTTCCCAATTCACCGAGTGAGCGCTCCACATCCTTGCTGATACGTGCAGGGATGATGTGATGGCACAATCCTGAGGTATATTTCGCAGTATAGTCATAAAACTCTCTTTCGGAAGTGATTTCGATGACGGGAAAGATGGTGAGTTCCCCGTTCCCCATAATCGGAAGAGTGACTTCAGTGCCGTCGATGAACTGTTCCGCAAGAAGATGGTCCCCGTACTTGAAGACCTCTTCGATTGCGGGGGCCATTTCATCTTCAGTGTGGACAATCACAACTCCTATGCTGGAACCCTGGCAGGGCGACTTGAGTACCATCGGCAGCCCAAGCTTCTTTATGAGAGTATCTGCAACAGCCTTTACGTCAGAGCATTCATCCTTGCGGAACACCTCGAACCTTGCAGTGGGAAGCCCCGCATTGTCCAGCACCCTTTTGGTGAGAATCTTGTCCATACATACCGCGCTGGTTGCGATTCCGGGGCCTGTATAGGGTATTCCCGCCAATTCCAGCATTCCCTGGATGGAACCATCCTCTCCTCCCTTGCCGTGCAGTCCAAGAAAGACGATATCCGGCCGGGCGGCAAGGATCTGCGCGATGTTGTCACGAGTTAGGTCAAAAAGGACCGAATTCAAATAGCCCTTGCGCAGGAGAGCTTCATAAATGGCCTTGCCGCTACGCAGAGACACCTCCCTCTCGGTGGAGATACCTCCACAGACAACCATAATTTTCAAATTCTTGTCTGCCATCTCTCCGCACTGCTACCCCCAAAGAGAGCGGGGATAGACACCCTTCTCTATCAAAGAGTTGATTTTATCGACCACGAACGGACGGTCTTCCTTGTAGGTCACTCCGAACCACTTTGCATCGCAGTTCAGGACTTTGAAGGAGGCTTTGTTCTCCTTAATCAGAATATCGGCCACGTATGGGATGAAGAACTCAGCCTTCATATTGGTCTGGATACGGGGCTCGCTGAGGAAGTGCTTGAAAGTCTCTTCGGAATGGTCGAAATAATCGGGGGTGAAGCCCCAGAAATTCATCGATACGACACTGTTTTCGTCAAGAGGAAAATCCTTTCCGTCCTCAGTGTAGGTAACAACCCCGTTTTTCCGCTCGATTGCGGTACGCTCGGTCACTTCCGTGAGGTTGCCTTCGGCATTCGCGCCGCAAACACCGCGTGAGACGCTTCCGAACTCGGAAAGAGTGTTCTTCAGATAGTAGCCGACAAGACCGTAGCAGTTCTTTTTGTCCTCAACGCTCTTGAGGAACTCTGCGACTGCGGTGAAGCCCTCACGGCCGTAGAAATCATCGGAATTGATAACAGCGAACGGCTCCTTGATGACATCCTTGGCCATCATTACGGCGTGGTTGGTACCCCAGGGTTTCTCTCTCCCCTCGGGAATTGAGAAGCCTTCAGGGATATACTCAAGTTCCTGATAAACAAATTCAACCTCAACCTTCCCCCCGAAACGCTCCATGGTGTATATTTTCTTGAAAGCGTCAGCGAAAGAGTGACGGATAACAAAGACAACCTTGCCGAATCCGGCCCGTATGGCATCGTAGATTGAGTAGTCGATAATGGCTTCGCCGCAAGGGCCGAGGCCGTCCATCTGCTTGAGGGAACCGTATCTGGACCCCATTCCCGCAGCAAGTACCAAAAGTGTAGGTTTCATATTCTGTTAAATTTAAATAATAGTTTCTATC
The DNA here is from genome assembly GCA_045617505.1 of Bacteroidales bacterium. Taxonomy (GTDB): domain Bacteria; phylum Bacteroidota; class Bacteroidia; order Bacteroidales; family UBA932; genus Cacconaster. Next base: position 13,280 of record JAZLIS010000020.1, read on the forward strand.
CGAACAGATGCCGGCAAAGCTGGGCTACCGAACTTACCGGAATTATCTTGATTGACCCGCCGTTCTTTCCGGAAACAGCGGTGTCACGGTTGAACGAAGATATGTATATCTCCTCGAATCCGAGTTTCTCGGCCTCGGCGATACGGCGCTCCACCTGACTTACAGGGCGAATCTCCCCGCTGAGGCCCACCTCCGCCGCAAAACAGGTCTTCGGTGAGATGAACAGGTCGAAATTGGATGAGAGGATTGAGGCCACGATTGCAAGGTCGCAGGCAGGGTCCGAGATTCGAAGGCCTCCGGCGATATTGACGAAAACGTCCTTTGCGGCCAACTTGAACCCGGCCCTCTTTTCCAGAACTGCCAGGAGCATATTCAGGCGACGCTGCTCGAAACCGGTAGTCGAACGTTGCGGCGTACCGTATGCCGCAGTACTGACAAGAGCCTGAATCTCAATAAGGAATGGGCGAGAGCCATCCATCATTGCACTTACAGCCACTCCGCTCAAATCATCCTTATGCATCGGAATCAGGATTTCGGAAGGATTCCTCACCTCCCTCAGCCCGGAACCTGTCATCTCGAACACGGCAAGTTCGTCAGTGCTGCCGAAACGGTTCTTTATGCTGCGCAGAATCCTATATGAACCCCTTGTATCCCCTTCAAACTGAAGCACAACATCCACAATATGCTCCAACACCTTGGGGCCGGCTATTGTACCGTCCTTGGTTATGTGGCCTATCAGGATTACAGGAGTTCCGCTTTGCTTTGCATAACGGAGAAGTGAGGCGGCGCATTCTCGCACCTGCGACACGCTCCCTGCCGAAGAGTCTATAGCGTCACTGAAGATTGTCTGGATTGAATCGACAATCAGCAGGGACGGAGATACGGCCGCAGCCTGCTCAAGTATGTTTTCAAGAGATGTCTCGCTGAGAATCAGACATTCCCCATCCGATCCGCCGAGTCGTTCAGCCCTGAGCTTTATCTGTCGCGGACTCTCCTCGCCCGATACATAGAGAGTCCTCAGGTTCCTGCAGGCTATTGGAATCTGCAGGGAGAGCGTGGATTTGCCTATGCCCGGCTCTCCGCCTATCAGGACAAGCGACCCTTCCACCAGGCCTCCACCAAGCACACGGTCCAACTCCCCTATTCCGATTGAAAAACGGTTGTCCCTGTCCAGAGTGATTTCATCCAGTCTCGCCGGCTTTGCCCCACCGTCCTCGATATATCCTTTCCGTCTTGAAGCTGTAGCCGAAGCGGAGCTGTTTTTCTTTGTCTTCGGTTCCTCAACCATAGTGTTCCACTCCCCGCAGGCGGGGCATCTGCCCATCCACTGCGAACTTTCGTTTCCGCAGGAGGAGCAGAACCAGATAGTAGTCACTTTGGGCATCGGCAATCTATCTCAAAAAAACAAACGAATTTAGTGATTTATCGGGACAATTGAAAGCCGCGGAGCTGAGTTATCTCCCTGCCCCAGATTTCCGTATTCGGAGTCTCGAGAATCAGGGGGATATTTTCGAAGCGGGGATCTGTGACAATGCGGGAGAAGCAACCCCACCCTATCTCCCCATCACCCAGACTCTCATGCCTATCGACCCTGCTGCCGACAGGTTTCTTCGCATCGTTCAGATGTATTCCCCTGAGATATTTGAAACCGACTATGCTCTCGAAGTGGGCGAAAACATCGTCAAACCCTCCGCCGAAAAGGGCATCCCCATCCCTGAGGTCATACCCGGCTGCAAACGAGTGGCAAGTATCTATGCAGACCCCTACCCTGCTCTTGTCCTCCACCTTGTCGATGATGGCCGCAAGATGCTCGAAATGGTAGCCGATATTCGACCCCTGCCCGGCCGTGTTCTCTATGACCGCGGTCACACCTGATGTCCTCTCCAGCGCGATATTTATGGACTGGGCGACCAGTGAGATGCACTCATTCTCGGATATCTGTCCGAGATGGCTTCCCGGGTGGAAATTGAGTCTGTCAAGACCCAGTGCGGCACACCTTGACATCTCGTCAATGAACGAGGCACGGCTCTGCGCCAATTTGTCGCTTTCGGGCGCACCGAGATTTATCAGGTAACTGTCGTGGGGAAGAATTGACTGCGAGGTGAAACCGCAGGCTTCACAGTTTTTCCTGAACATCTCGATGCTTTCGGCGCTCAACGGTGCACCTATCCACTGCCTCTGGTTCTTTGTGAAAAAGGCGAAAGCATTCGCACCTATCTCCTTGGCGTTCAGAGGCGCATTCTCCACACCTCCGGAAGCGCTCACGTGTGCTCCTATGTAATACATCAACTTATATTTGAATAGTCCTTTATTTCCATTTTCTGTTCTGAGAGAGCCTTTTTCAAAAGAGCGTTCTGAGGCTTCTCCAAGGAGGGATCATCCTCCAGAACCGCCTGTGCAAGACTTCTGACCTCCTCCAGAAGCGCTCCGTCCCGTCCGAGATCCGCAATGTGCAGGTCTATCGCGAGACCGCTCTGCCGCGTCCCTTCAAAATCACCGGGCCCTCGCATCCGCATATCAGCTTCGGCAAGTTCGAAGCCGTCGGAGGTGGCACACATAAGTTCTATGCGCTTTCTGGATTCGGAAGAAAGCTTGTATCCGGTCATCAGGATGCAGTATGACTTCTCGGCTCCGCGTCCAACACGCCCCCTGAGCTGATGGAGCTGTGAAAGGCCGAATCTCTCGGCACTTTCTATCACCATCACGGAGGCGTTGGGAACATCCACTCCCACTTCAATCACCGAAGTGGCAACCAGAATATCCGCCCGTCCCTTTACAAAAAGGTCCATATCGAACGCCTTGTCCTCCGCCTTCTGCTTGCCATGGACAACTGATGTGACATATTCCGGTGCGGGGAACTCCTCTGTAATCGCAAGATAGCCCTCCTCAAGATTCTTGTAGTCCATCTTCTCGGACTCCTTTATCAGGGGATACACTATGAATATCTGGCGGCCGAGCTCAATCTGCTTCCTCATAAAGGCGTATAGTGTTCCTCTCTGGGATTCAGTCCAATGGAGCGTTTCAACGGGTTTTCTGCCAGGAGGCAGTTCATCCAGAACCGAAACGTCCAGGTCGCCGTAAAGTGTCATCGCCAAAGTCCTCGGAATCGGCGTTGCCGTCATAACAAGGATATGCGGGGCAAGCGCGGCCTTCTGCCACAGCCGGCTTCTCTGCTCCACCCCGAAACGATGCTGCTCGTCAATCACGGCAAGGGCGAGGGATTTGAAATTGACCGTATCCTCTATCAGGGCGTGAGTGCCGAAGATTATATTGATTGAGCCGTCGGCAAGCCCTGCGTATATCTCCTCCCGCTCTCTGGTTTTGGTGCTTCCCGTCAGCAGAGCCGAGCGCACTCGGGTGGAAGAGAGGAACTTCTGAGAATTCCTAAAATGCTGTTGAGCCAGGACCTCCGTAGGAGCCATTATGCAGGCCTGATAACCGTTGTCGATGGCCATCATAGCGGAAAGTATGGCCACAAGTGTCTTGCCGCTGCCAACATCTCCCTGAAGGAGGCGGTTCATCTGCAGCCCGCTGGCCACGTCGGCACGTATCTCCTTGAGCACTCTTTTCTGGGCCCCGGTAAGAGGGAACGGGAGACTTTCATAAACTCCGTTGAAATTTTCACCTATCCGTTTGAAAACCACAGCGCTCGAAGCCCTCATCCGAATATGTTTCTGCCTGACGAGAGAAAGTTGCAGCAGGAAGAGCTCCTCGAATTTGAGACGCCTTTTCGCCCTATCCAAATCCTGTACAGACCGGGGAAAATGGATGTCATTCAAGGCACGGGACAAAGGGCAAAGCCTTTTCCTCTCAAGGATATGGTGGGGAAGAGTCTCCTCGAAGGCCTCGGAGCACTTGTCCAAAAGGGTGCGCTGCAACTTCTCGAACACCTTGTTGCTCAGTCCGGAGGTCCGGAGGGCCTCGGTGTTCGAATAAACCCCGGACATCACTCCGCCAGCAACGGGAAGGGCACCGGAGACGGCATCCACTTCCGGGTGGACCATATTGTACTCCTGATTGAAGACGGAGGGTTTGCCGAACACTATATACTCCTGACCCGCCTTCAGTTTATCCTGCACCCACTTGATTCCCTTGAAGAAAACCAGATCTATCGTGCCCGTACCGTCAGTGAACCGGGCCACCAGGCGGACTTTGCGACCCTCCCCCACTGTAGAAATCCCGGAGATTGTCCCACGAAGCTGAATGTAGGCCGATGTGCTGTCAATGTCCCTCACCGCACAAAAGCGGCTCCTGTCTATATACCGGAACGGAAAAGTGTAGAGCATATCCCGAAATGTCTTGATGCCCAACTCTTTTCCGAGCAGTTCCGCCCGTTTTGGCCCCACTCCGGGAAGATACTTTATTTCACTGTCCAGTACTCCGGTCATAGAGGGTCTATCTGTCCTTTAACGGCTCCGCTGCAGTCACGGTCAGTTCCTCGGCGGTGTAGCCCAGCTTCACTATTGCGGCGGCAAGTTTTTCCCTGTCGGTCCTGGATGCATCGTACTTGATCCATACAGTCTTTTCATCGAGATTGATTTTCAGGTCCTTCACCCCTTTCTCGTAGGGGAGTTTCGCCTCGACCTTCTTCACGCAATTCTTGCAGTCGATGGAGGTGAGGAAGGTAACCTCCTTGATGTCGGCCTTCTTTTTGTCGGCCGCATAGAGCCCGGCTGAAAGCAGCCCGACCGTAATAACGGCCAATAACAGAGTTGCAAAACGTTTCATATTCAATTGTCATTATGTTATTTCCATAGAGTAAACCTCAATCCGGCATATACTTTAATACCCATCAGGGGGCCCCATACACAGGAGGCGTTGAAGCCGGTGGAATAGGGATTGTCGGCATTCAGGATGGCATCCTTCTGCCTGAAATTCGTAAGGTTCTCACCGCCCACATAAACGTCGACACCTCTGAACTTGCGGGTGACCTGCGCATAAAGTATCGGATAGACGGGAGAGGTCTCCATCCCCCACGCATCGGCGGCGAAATAGGGCAGTTTCATCGGGCCGTTAAGTTGCGCGGTAAAATCGAACGTCCAGATATTCATCGGGGTGGCGTACTGCATCGTCAGGACTCCCTTGAAACGGCTTGTGAGAGGCCTTTCCACCAGCCCCTGCCCTTTCAGGGTCACCTTGGCATCCGTATAGCGGAACGTGGCGATGATGTTGAACCGCTCCACCGGGTCAACGGAGAAATCCACCTGATAAGTATTGGTGAAGGAACGTCCGTCAAGGTTGTAGAAAGAGACGCAATCAAGGTCATACTCCTGATCTGCAATCACCTGCCTGTTGAACAGGTTGTGAAAGTAGTCAAAACTCAGGTAGGAAGGATTGCTCTGATCCCCTATCGGCAGATATACGGTCAGATTGCCGCCGTAAGTCCAGGCGTCTTCCAGATAGTCGAGGTTTTTGTCAATCGAGAACAGGCGTCCGGTGGAAAATGCCCCGAGATTGTCGGTAAAGATATTGGCCGAGCGATACCCGCGCCCTCCTATCAGCCTGACAATCAAATTATCCGTGAAGGAATACTTGAAATTGGCCCTCGGACTGAAAAGCCAGCCGTGGAGGGAATTGTATTCCATATTGAGCCCTCCGACGAAAGTCACCTTGTCATCCAGAGTGTAGGTATATTCTCCGAATCCCGCTACGGAGGTCTCCTGTCTGTCGGCGTTGAAGTCTTCCAGAACCACGGCCGTCTGCCTGACGTTGTCCATCCTGGAGGTTATGCCGGCGCTGAGCCTGTGGTATTCGTTGAACTGGTTTTGATAGATGAGATTCAGAAAAGCATTGTTCTGAACTCCGTTGAAAAGTTTCCTGCCGAAATTGGAGTCGAACTCGTGATGGTCGAAATCCATCACTATTCCAAGACTGGATTTCTGCTCCGGGTCAAGAGGAAAGCCGACCTTCGCGTATCCGTCGATTCCACGGTTGCGGATTTCGGAGCCCCAGGGGACCATAATGTCCGACCCCATCCCCTTGTAGCCATCTTTGCTGTAGTCCATCTGACCTCCCAGACGGTTGTCCGAAAGCAGATTCACTCCGAAACGGACCTGAGTCCCGCCCGGAGAATAGTAAAGCCATCTGGATGCAAAATCCAGATGCAGGTCCTCGGGCTCGTCCCTGAATCCGTCCTTGTTATGGTCCATCTTCGAAGCGGTCCGGCCTACGTGGGCGAGGTTGATTACGCTCCATTTCTCATTGATCTGCAGGGCAGATGCGACATTGCCCTCGAACATCGCGTCGCTGCTGCCGTACAGCTGAAGGAAAAGAGGAGTCTCGTCCGTCGGTTTGCGGTGCTCCATATTGATGGAACCGGTCACGGCTTCGAGACCGTTGATGACCGAGGCCGGCCCTTTTGCTATCTGTATGCTCTCCAGCCACTGTCCGGGGATGCACTGAAGCCCGAACGGAGCGGCAAGCCCCCTCATTACGGGGCGGTTCTCATCAAGCATCTGGGTATATGTGCCGGAAAGCCCGAGCAATTTTATCTGACGGGCCCCGGTGACCGCATCGGAATATCCCACCGTGACACTGGCTGAATTCTCGAAACTTTCAGCAAGTGCGCAGCAGGCCATCTTGCAGAGTCCGGCGGCGGAGATTATCTCGGTCTTGACCGATTTACCGCGTGAGAGGGTGCTGTTGCTGCGGCTCGAAACGACAACGCCCTCCAATTCTTCTTCCCTTTCCGGCACGGTGTCGCGCAAGGCACCGTCATAAGCGTGCACTTCACAGAATGCAACCGCCACAAGCATCAATGAAAGACAGATTCTTTTCATCCTCACCCTTCCTTATTTTTGGCAAAAATACGAAAAATTTGGCTACCTTTGCAAGTTACAGAACAGATTCCAAACTACTGATGATATGAAAAATTTCTGGAAAATTGCACTTGCCGCATTCATAGGCGTGCTGGTTGCGACCCTCTTTCTTTTCCTGATAGGCATTGGCGCCATCGGCTCCCTTGCCGCCCTTGGGAACGAAACCCCGTCAGTGCCCTCCGGCAACTTCATCCTGAAGATTTCCGGCACCGTCACCGAGCAGAAGAGCGAAAACTTCAATTTCAACCCCCTGAATTCCGCAGTTGACATTTCCAACAGCACCGGAATCCTCACCATTGTGCGCGCCGTTGACCAGGCCGCCCAGGATCCTGCCGTAAAACTTATCTACATAAGGCCTGACGATATGTCAATCAGCCTTGCCTGCGCTGAAGAGCTCCGCGCGGCCCTCATCCGCTTCCGTGAAAGCGGCAAGCCGATAATCGCATATTCGGACGCAATGTCAACCGGAACCCACTACATAGCTTCAATGGCAGACAAGGTTGTCCTCAACCCATACGCCGACGTAATGCTTTCCGGGATGAGCAGCGCAAACTTCTATTTCAAGGAGTTGATCGACAAGCTGGGGGTCGACATCCAGCTTATCAGGCACGGCAAATACAAATCCGCCGGGGAACCCTTTATCAAGAGTTCGATGAGTCCCGAAAACAGGGAGCAGTATGAATGTATGCTCGGAACGATATGGGAGACCATAACGGACGGCATAGCCCAATCCAAAGATTTCTCACGCGAGGATTTCTGCACCTGGGTGGACAACCTTGAAATCCACAGCCCGTCCGACGCGAAAGCCAAGGGGCTCGTTGACGAGCTTTGGTTCAAGGACGAACTGGAAGAGTATCTCTGCACCCTGCTTGAGGTTGACAAACCCGATGACCTCAAGATGACAGGCATAGCGAACTATGCCGCGGTGAAAGTCAAGCCCAACATCCGCACAAAGGAAAAAATTGCAGTCATCTATGCTGACGGAGAAATTGTTATGGGTGACTCCGGCGAAGGCCAGATCGGTGACAACTTCGCAAGGGAAATCGCCAAAGTCAGAAAGGATTCCACCGTCAAGGCCGTGGTATTCAGAGTGAATTCTCCCGGTGGAAGCGTACAGGCCTCGGCCATCATCAGACACGAGATAGAACTTCTCAAGAAGGAGAAGCCTGTTGTCGCAAGTTACGGGGATTATGCAGCCTCCGGAGGATACTGGATCAGCTGCGGATGCGACAAGATTTTCTCCAACCGAGCCACTCTTACCGGCTCCATCGGAGTGTTCGGCCTGCTGCCAAGTTTCGGCAATGCGCTCAGGAAGAATCTGCACATCAACGTGGAAACCGTATCCACCAACAGCCACGGAGCTCTGATAGACGGGTTCAATCCCCTTGACGAACAGGAGGTGGCCTGGATGCAGAATATGATTGAGGACACCTACACCGAATTCACCGGACTTGTGGCCGACGGACGCGGGATGAGCCGTGAAGCGGTTGACGAAATCGCGCAAGGCCGCGTCTGGGCCGGCGGAAACGCCATCAAAATCGGACTTGTGGATGAGATAGGTACGCTGCAGAATGCAATCGACTACGCCGCATCGATGGTTGACCTTGAAACCTACCGGATTGTGGAATATCCCGCAGCTCTGTCGACTATGGACAAGCTGATGAAAATGTTCAATGAGAAATCCGCCAGCGTGGACGTTCTGCCCGAGCCTCTCGGCAAGGTCGCTGACGAAGTGAAATGTTTTGTATCCATCGAAAGGCCGACAGTAATGGCCCGTATGGAATGTGTACCTCAGATATGTACAAAATAGTAAGAAAAGAGTTTCTCACGCCTACAATCTGTCTGATGGAGATTGACGCGCCCAGAGTCGCGGCATCCGCCCGTCCGGGTCAGTTCGTCATCGTGCGGGCACGCGAGATGGGAGAACGGATTCCCTTGACGGTCTGTGATTTCGACCCTGTCAGAGGGACAGTCACGATAGTAATCCAGATTATCGGAGCTTCCAGCCGGTTAATCTGCTCACTTGAACAGGGTGATTCCCTGACCGATTTCGTGGGTCCCCTCGGAATGCCCTCCGACTTTACGGAAGAGACCCCTGAGTCTCTCAAAGGCCGCCGATATCTTTTCGTGGCCGGCGGTCTCGGTACGGCTCCTGTCTACCCCCAGGCAAAATATCTTCACGAACACGGCGCTCACGTGGACGTGATTGTAGGGGCCAAGACGGAAAGCCTGCTGATAATGGAGGAACAGATGAGCAAAGTCTGCGACAATCTCCATATATGTACCGATGACGGTTCCCGCGGGCACCACGGGCTCGTCACCGAAAAAATCAAGCTGCTTCTTGATAGCGGTTCCGTATATGACAGGACCGTGGCAATAGGCCCGATGATTATGATGAAATTCGTGACTCTCACGCTTCGCCCGTATGACATTCCGCTGATTGTCAGCCTCAACACCCTTATGGTTGATGGCACCGGAATGTGCGGTGCCTGCCGCGTGACGGTCGGAGGGAAGGTCAGGTTCGCCTGCGTGGAAGGGCCTGAATTCAATGCTTACGAAGTGGATTTCGACGAGGCGCTTCGCCGCCAGAGTCTCTACAAGCCGCAGGAAATCGAAGCAGACCACAAATGCAGAATCGGGAGGGACTTGTAATGGACAGAATGAAAAGAACTCCCGTACGGGAACAGGACCCCAAGGTCCGGGCGACAAATTTTGAGGAGGTATGTCTGGGATACGATGCCGGGGAAGCGATGGCAGAGGCAGCCCGCTGCCTGAACTGCAAAAATCCCGGATGCGTGAAGAAATGCCCCGTGAACATCGGTATACCCCGGTTCATCGAACAGGTGAAGAACGGAAATTTTGAAGAGGCTTTCAAAATCATTTCCGAAGACAGCAGCCTCCCCGCAATCTGCGGCAGGGTCTGTCCTCAGGAGACCCAGTGCGAAGGGAACTGCATTCTCGGCGTCAAGGGCGAGGCGGTCGCAATCGGAAAACTGGAACGGTTCGTCGCAGATTACAACCGTGAGAACGGGACGCCTGTCACGGAAAAGGCAGCGCCGAACGGTCACAAGGTAGCGATAGTGGGAAGCGGCCCTTCAGGCCTTGCCTGCGCAAGCGACCTTGCGAAAGCCGGCTACGACGTGACCATCTTCGAGGTCCTTCACAAGGCGGGAGGAGTGCTTCAGTACGGCATCCCCGAATTCCGTCTTCCTAAGGATACAGTCGTCGAACACGAGATAGAGAACGTGCGCCGTCTCGGCGTGAAGATTGAGACCAACGTGGTAATAGGCCGTACACTCACCGTCGACCAGTTGATGGACGAGGAGGGCTATGAAGCCGTGTTCATCGGGTCCGGAGCGGGACTTCCCCGCTTTATGGGCATAGAAGGCGAAAACCTCAACGGGGTCTTCTCCGCCAATGAATATCTCACCCGCAGCAATCTTATGAGGGCATTCGACCCCGAAAGCGACACTCCCATCTTCATCGGGAAGAACACCGTCGTCGTGGGAGGAGGAAACGTGGCAATGGATGCCGCGAGAACTGCGCTCAGGCTCGGGTCCAACGTGACTGTCGTGTACCGGCGCACCGAAGCCGAACTGCCGGCCCGTGCGGAAGAGGTTCACCACGCCCGCGAAGAAGGGGTGATTTTCCGGATGCTTACAAATCCTGTCTCCATTCTGGGAGACGAGAAAGGCTGTGTGAAGGCTGTAAGATGCATCAGGATGGAGTTGGGAGAATGTGATGCGAGCGGACGCCGCAGCCCCGTGCCCGTACCCGGATCGGAAACGGACATCGAGGCGGATACCGTGATAATGGCTCTCGGCACCTCCCCCAACCCTCTGATTGCCAAGACAACGGAAGGATTGCAGACAGAGCGCCACGGATGCATAGTCGCCGATGAGAGCGGTGTGACCACCCGTCCCGGAGTTTTTGCCGGAGGAGACGCAGTTACAGGAGCCGCGACGGTGATTCTGGCAATGGGTGCGGGACGCAAGGCCGCCGCCGCCATCGATAAATATATTAAGGAGAAATAATGGCACAGAAACCATCGATACCAAAGGGAACAAGAGATTTCGGTCCGTCGGAGATGTACGGACGCAACTATATCTTCAACACAATCAGGTCCGTTTTCCAGAAATACGGATATCAGTGCATTGAAACGCCTTCCATCGAAAACCTGAGCACCCTGCTCGGCAAATACGGTGACGAGGGGGACAAACTGCTTTTTAAGATTCTCAATTCCGGGGACGCTTTCGCGAAGGTTGAGCCATCGGCTCTGGCAAACAGCAACGCGCTGTCACTCAAGGTTTGCGAGAAAGGACTCCGCTACGACCTTACCGTCCCTTTCGCCCGTTTCGTGGTACAGCATCAGAACGAGATTTCATTTCCTTTCAAGAGATACCAGATTCAGCCGGTATGGCGCGCCGACAGGCCTCAGAAAGGCCGTTACCGTGAGTTTTACCAGTGTGACGCCGACGTCGTGGGGAGCAAATCCCTTCTGAGCGAGATGGAACTGGTCCAGATAGTTGACGATGTCTTCACCGAATTCGGAGTCAGGGTCTGCATCAAGATAAACAACAGGAAGATATTGTACGGGCTCGCAGAAGTATGCGGAGTCCCCGACAAGATGATTGACATCACCGTGGCCATCGACAAGATTGACAAGATTGGCCTCGACAACGTGAAGGCAGAACTTTTCGAAAAAGGTTTGAGCGCAGAGGCAGTGGCCGTCATCGAGCCGGTCCTGACGCTCGAAGGGACCAACGGTGAGAAGATTCAGCAGATGCGGAAGATTCTGAGCGGCAGCGAGACCGGTCTGAAGGGAGTCGAAGAGCTGGAATCACTCTTCAGCCTGATTGACAGGGCAGGAATCGGGCAGAAGGTGGAGATTGACCTCTCCCTCGCGCGCGGCCTCAATTATTACACCGGAGCCATTTTCGAGGTGAAGGCGCTTGATTTTGAAATCGGCAGCATCTGCGGAGGAGGAAGATATGACGACCTCACGGGAATCTTCGGTCTGCCCGGACTCTCCGGAGTAGGCATCAGTTTCGGTGCGGACCGTATCTATGACGTGCTCGGCGGACTCGACCTCTTCCCTAAAGAGAACACCGGCAGCGCCAGGGTACTTTTCACCAATATGGGAGAAGAGGAAGTGGCGTGGCTCATCCCCGTGGCGGCTCTGCTCAGGAAAAACGGCATCTCCTGCGAAATATATCCGGAAAATCGCAAGCTGAAGAACCAGTTCGAGTATGCCGACAGGAAAGGCATCCCCTATCTTGCAATCGTGGGAGGGGACGAGGTGGCCTCCGGTACGGTAACTTTGAAGAATCTTTCCACAGGGGAGCAGAAACAGTTTGTCCCCGAAGAACTTGTAAAATTTTTAATATAAATGAATATGTATAGGAAATTACTTATCTTTTCAGCAGTTTTTTGCATCCTGCTGACGTCCTGCGGGCAGAAAGCCGCCGATACACCTCAGAATTCCGTTCCGGAAAAGAGGGTGACCGCTGTCGCCACCAGGCAACTCCTGATTCCCTATACCGCGCCTGCTCAAATCCGGGGAAAAGAGGACATCGAGATCTATCCTCAGGTCACGGGAACCCTCGATGAGGTGCTCGTCAAGGAAGGACAGGCGGTGAAGAAAGGACAGCGGATGTTCATTATCAATGCCACGGCCTATCAGGCCGCCGTGGAGAATGCGATGGCATCAGTTGTCCTGACACAAGCGAACGTTGAGACCCACAAGATTGAACTTGAAGCCACAAAGCAGTTGTATCTCAAAGGAGTTGTTGCAGAACACCAGTACAAGGTCCACGCCAACAACCTTGCAGTTGCGCAGGCTCAGCTGGATGAAGCGGAAGCAGTTCTCAAGAGAGCGAAAAATGACCTGAGTCACACCACGATATGCGCCCCTCACGACGGTGTCGTCGGAACCATCGGCTACCGTCAGGGCAGTCTTGTCGGCCCCCAGATGCAGTCCCCCATCACTGTTGTGAGCGACAACAGCAAAGTATATGCGTATGTTTCAATGAACGGCAATACCTATATGGAAATGCTCAGGGAGTATGGCTCGAAGGAGACGATGATTGACAGCCTTCCCGATGTGGAGCTGCTGCTCGGCCAGGATGTCGTCTATCCCTACACGGGAAGAATCGAAACGATATCCGGTGTCATAGACAATCTGACCGGTGCCGTGAGCGTAAGGGCCGCTTTCGACAATCCTGAAAGAATCCTTTCGTCAGGAGCGAGCGGAGAACTGAGGATCTCGTTCGAGTACGAAGGCATCGTCATCCCCCGCTCCGCCACATACGAAATACAGGACAAACATTTCGTTTACAAGGTTGTGAAAGAGGCTGACGGTTCGTGCACCGCCGTGTCATCCGAAGTTGCCACATATCGTCTGGACAACTCCAGCTATCTTATTGACGAAGGGCTGAAGGACGGTGACATAATCGTTCTCGAAGGGGTGAGCAAGATGAGAAACGGTATGAAAATAGTCCCGAAACAGGAATAGAACCATCCGAATATGCAACTCAAGACATTCATAAAGAAGCCGGTACTGAGTTCTGTCATCAGTATCCTCATAGTCATTGTCGGAGTGATGGGGCTGATTTCCCTTCCCATTGAGCAGTATCCCGATATCGCGCCCCCGACAGTGTTTGTATCGACATCCTACTACGGAGCATCCTCCCAGACAATACAGAAATCTGTCATCATTCCGCTTGAGGAGGCCATCAATGGTGTGGAGAATATGATGTACGTAACCTCCACCGCCGGAAATACGGGCGAAGCCGAAATAACGGTCTATTTCAAGCAGGGAACGGACCCTGATATGGCTACCGTCAACGTGCAGAACCGTGTTTCCCAGGCCTTGGCAAAACTGCCAGCCGAAGTGCGTCAGGCCGGAGTGACCGTACAGAAGCAGCAGAACTCCATCCTGCAGTTCATCTCCATCTCATCCCCCGATGACAAATTCGACGAGAACTTCCTCTCCAACTATCTGAACATAAACCTGAAACCGAAGATTATGAGAATCAACGGAGTGGGCAAGTTCAACCTGTTCGGAGCGGAATATTCAATGCGCGTGTGGCTCAAGCCGGACGTGATGGCGGGATATAATCTCACCCCCTCTGACGTAATGGAGGCTCTGGCAGACCAGAATATCGAGGCGGCTACCGGTACATTCGGGGACAACAGTCCGGAACAGACCCAGTACACGATGGTTTACAGCGGGCGTCTCAAGAGCATCGAGGAGTTCAACAAAATCATAATCCGTCAAAGTGACAACGGGGAGATTCTCTATCTCGGCCAGATTGCGGACGTGGAACTCGGAGCCGAACACTATATGTTCAACAGCCAGATTGACGGCCACGCGGGAGCGCTTTGTGCAGTCTATCAGACAGCGGGGTCCAATGCAAAGGTGGTCAACGAGCAGATTGCGGAGCTCATCAGACAGGAAAGAGAGGCCCAGCCCGACTTGAAGTTCGATGTCCTGATGGACACCAACGACTTTCTCAACGCATCCATCCACGAGGTCATCAAGACCCTTCTGGAAGCGCTCGTGCTGGTTGTCATTATAGTCCTCCTCTTCCTGCACGACTGGCAGTCGACCCTGATTCCCTTCGTCGGCATCTTCGTCTCCCTTATCGGAACCTTCGCCTTTATGATGGCTGCCGGTTTCTCCATCAATATGATATCCCTTTTCGCACTGGTGCTGGTAATCGGTACTGTGGTGGATGACAGCATAGTGGTGGTGGAAGCTGTCCATTCGAAACTGGACAGCGGCTACAAATCACCTATGAAAGCCGCGATTGATGCGATGAGCGAAATCTCGACGGCTGTCATCACCTCGTCTCTCGTGTTCATGGCAGTGTTCATCCCCGTGAGTATGATGCCCGGAACAAGCGGGACGTTCTTCCGCCAGTTCGGTCTTACGATGGCAGTGGCCGTAGGTATCTCGGCAATCAACGCCCTGACACTCTCCCCTGCCCTTTGTGCGCTTCTCATCAAGCCTGCGGCTGACAGCAACGGAAAGAAACCGGGACTCTACAAACGTTTCAGCATAGCGTTCGACACCACCTTCGTCAAGATGAGCGAGAAATACAGGAACGGCATCCGCCCCTTCATCAAAAGGCCCTGGATTGCTTTCATCGTGGTTATCGCATCTGCCATCGTGATGGTCTGGTCGGTCAAGACAACTCCCGCCGGCTTCGTTCCACAGGAAGACAAGGGAATGTTTATCTGCGACGTCATAATGCCTCCCAGCACATCCCTCAGCATCACCACCGGCACAATGGAGAAGATTTCCGAAGAAATCAAAGTTCTGGACGGGGTGAAGAACGTCGGAATGGTGTCCGGATACGGATTCACCGCCGGACGCGCATCCAATGCGGGTTTCATCATAGTTACTCTGAAAGATTGGGAAGAGCGTGAGTTTCTGTCAATCTACAAGACGATGCAGGAAATATACTACGACATCGCGTCGCACTACCCGGATGCATCCGTGATTCCCTTTATGATGCCTATGATTCCGGGGTATGGAAGTTCCTCCGACACCGAACTGTATCTCCAGGACAAGACGGGCGGCGAAATCACAGATTTCGACAAGATGAAGAATGAATTCCTTGCGGCGCTGAACGAAAACCCCAAAATCAACTCGGCATATACTGCCTTCAGCGTGGATAACCCGCAATGGTTGGTATCAGTCGACGTTGCCAGATGCAAGAAATCCGGAATCAACCTCACGGCTCTTATGTCAACGATGTCGACATACGTCGGAGGGGCCTACGTGAATGACGTCAACCTCTACGGCAAAACCTACAAGGTGATGGTCCAGGGAACTCCGGAAAGTCACCTGGATGAAAGTGCCCTGAACCAGACATACGCAAGGACAAAGGAAGGAACCCTCGCCCCTTTGAGCAACTTCATAAGCCTCAAGAGGATATACGGACCTTCTTCACTGGCGAGATTCAACCTGTTGAATTCCATTCAGATGAGCGTCTCCCCCGCCGCCGGAGTCTCAACCGGTGACCTTATCAATGCCATCAACGGAACAGCCGCAGAGGTACTTCCCAAAGACTTCTCGATTGAATACGGAGGTATGGCCCGCGAGCAGAGCCAGGGCTCGAGTATGATGATTATCTTCGGCATTTCCGCTCTGCTGATATTCCTGATACTCTCATCCCTGTATGAAAGTTTCGTGGTGCCGTTCTCGATTATGCTTTCCGTGCCTCTCGGCATTATGGGGGCGTTCCTGATGACGCGCCTTTTCGGACTTGACAACAACATCTACCTCCAGACAGGAGTCGTGATGCTTATCGGACTCCTTTCGAAGACCGGCATTCTGATTGTCGAGTTCGCGCTGCAGAAGCGTCACGAGGGATTGAGCATCAAGGATTCCGCGCTGGAAGCCGCGAAAGAGCGTCTCCGTCCCATCCTTATGACAGCCGGAACTATGGTCATCGGCCTGCTTCCCCTTCTCACAAGCACGGGAGTGGGCGCAATGGGAAACATCAGCCTCGGCGTCGGAGCAATCTTCGGAATGCTTGTCGGATGTATCGGACTGCTCTTCCTGGTACCGTCACTCTTTGTGATATTCCAGTCCATTCAGGAAAAGATCAAACCACTTGAAAAAGAAAGAGAATATGATGAATATTAATAAAACTGCAGGCTTTGTGGCGGTTCTATCCGCTGCCATACTCTCTTTGAATGCCTGCGGCATTTACGGGAAATATCAGTCAAACGTCCCTGAGGATCTGCAGAACACCGTGATACCCACCTATTCCGAGGTATTCAACGATCCCTGCCTCACCGCATTGATTGACACTGCACTGGCCCGCAATCTCGACCTGAAGATAGCTCACGAAAGGGTTATGCAGGCTCATTCACGCCTGACCGCCGCGAAACTGGCATATCTTCCGAGAATAAGCGCGGGAGGGACGCCTGCCGTCACTCTGAATTCCACAAAAGGCGTATCCGCCTGGTCATACACTATGGGAACGGCATCGTGGGAGATTGACATCTTCGGGAAAGTGACCAACCGCAAGAGAATCGCTTCCTCAGCCAAGGAAGAGGCTCTGGCCTTCGAACAGGCAGCACGGACAGAACTCATTGCGGCCGTGGCCACATTATATTATAACCTTCAGATGATAAACGCCCAGATTATTGCCACCGACATCGCCTCATCCAATTGGGAGCAGTCTGTAAGCGCAATCAAGGATATGAAGGAAGCCGGTCTTGCAGATCAGGCCGGTGTCTCACAGTTCGAAGGTTCCTACTACGCCACGCTTGCGAGCAGCAAGTCGCTGAAACTTCTGAAATACACGGTTGAGAATGAGTTGATATATCTGCTGAGTTCTGACGGTTATGACATTGTCCTCAGCCCCATATCGACCGAAGCGGCCCTCAAGATGGATTGTGCAAAACTGGAAAACATCAATCTCCAGATTGTCAGGACCCGTCCCGATGTCAGGGCCGTGGAAATGCAGCTTGCGCAGTCTTTCTACAACGTGAACCTCGCAAGAGCCAATATGTGCCCCAGCATAACTCTTGGCGGCACTCTGGGCTGGGCTGACGGAGGAATGCTCTACAATGCCATCGGCGGACTGCTCCAGCCCATCTTCAATGCGGGGGACAACATCTCGCAGCTGAAGGTCAGCAAGAGCCAATACGAAGTCGCAAAGATGGAGTATGCGAACGCTCTTCTGGCGGCAGGAAACGAAGTCAACAACTCGATTGCCGAAATCAAGACATACAAGAGCAAGGTGGATGACTGCCACAACAGGGTAAGCGCAATGACCAGAGCCCTTGAAGCGACACAGTTGAAGATGAAATATGGCCGCGGAACCTATCTTGAGGTGCTTACGGCTCAGAACGATCTGCTGAATGCACAGATTGCGGAGATCCAGAACACCGCCGACATAATGACGTCAGTGGTCGACCTGTTCCAGGCAATCGGAGGAGGAAAGCAGTAGAAATTTTTATCCGAATGTTGCGCGGACGCGAGTGACTCGCAGCAGGATTTTCAATGACTTAATATCTCCCTCACCAGAGGCGCCACCACCTTGGTCAGCACGGATTCGTTCAGGCGGTGCTCACCGTCAAAACGGCGGGCGTTGGGATAGTGTTTCCTGAAAAGGTCGTATGTGTTGACCTGCGTGTCGTGAATTCCGAAAAGACCGTAGGTATTTTCACGGTCAAAATCGGTGATACCCTTGAACTGCTGTCTCTCCATCATATTGTAATGCTGGATCAGTTCCTTTGTAACGGTGAATTCC
>JAZLIS010000021.1:0-32856 GCA_045617505.1 Bacteroidales bacterium
CACATTGTTTATGAAAGCTGTTGTTCGTGAACGTCGGATTCCATTTGATATCAGGATTGACTCTGACGAAGAAATCAGAGCCAAGGCGATCAGTGCTTTTGCTCAAATGAGAGCAGACGTCGCGGAGAGTGATATGCAGGATTTAAGTCTTGATGAAATTAACCGGATAATAAGCGAGGTTCGCAATGGCAAATAAGTTGTATGCAGTCATTGATACGAATGTCGCGAACAATTCTCATTCAGGCCTGAAAATATATCGGCAGTAATCAACGCAATTGAAAGATTTGGAATTGCTCCCGGGAAGAAAGATGTTGAAGGCAAGGAATTCCCAGACCCTAAGGACATTATCTTTTATGAAGTTGCTTTGTCAAAAGAGGGCTCGTTTCTCGTGACAGGAAACACAAAACACTTTCCGAAAGAGCCTATAGTAGTAACTCCGGCAGAATTTCTGGACATTCTTAAGAACTTGTAAAACCTGTCAGCTGTGTCCATCCATCCAGATGTCTTCTCCTATATGAAATTCCCATACACAAAATTGCAATTTATCCCAGACGGGTGACTCGGCGCTTTGCGCACTTTTTCAGGAGGGGCGTTTCGCACAGACCCAATGACTCGCGGGTGTACGAAGTACGATTGGCAGAAAAATGTTTTTTTTATCAAAAAATTTTGTCATTTAATTTTTAACGCATATATTTGCAGTCCCAAAAAAAGCCGACGTAGCTCAGTTGGTCAGAGCAGCTGATTTGTAATCAGCAGGTCGTGGGTTCGACTCCCTCCATCGGCTCAGGGAGTAAAACTCTCAAATTTGGGCAGATACCAGAGTGGCCAAATGGGGCAGACTGTAAATCTGCTGGCGCACGCCTACGGTGGTTCGAATCCATCTCTGCCCACTTTTTTTATGTCTTGGCGGAAGTAGCTCAGTTGGTAGAGCATCAGCCTTCCAAGCTGAGGGTCGCGGGTTCGAACCTCGTCTTCCGCTCCATGAAAAGCCAATGTAGCTCAGGGGTAGAGCGCTTCCTTGGTAAGGAAGAGGTCGTGAGTTCAATTCTCACCATCGGCTCCAACAACACTTAAAAAGCATAATATTATGGCAAAAGAAACCTTCAAAAGAGACAAGCCGCACGTAAACATCGGTACCATCGGTCACGTTGACCATGGCAAAACCACTTTGACTGCTGCTATCACTCAAGTTCTGGCAAAGAAAGGCCTTTCAGAGGTAAAGTCTTTCGACCAGATTGACAACGCTCCCGAAGAGAAAGAGCGTGGTATCACCATCAACACAGCTCACGTAGAGTATCAGACAGCTACCCGTCACTACGCTCACGTTGACTGTCCGGGCCACGCCGACTACGTAAAGAACATGGTAACAGGTGCAGCCCAGATGGACGGTGCAATCCTTGTCTGCGCAGCAACCGACGGTCCTATGCCTCAGACCCGCGAGCACATCCTTCTCGCCCGTCAGGTGAACGTTCCCCGTATCGTTGTTTTCCTCAACAAAGTTGATATTGTTGATGATCCCGAAATGATTGACCTCGTTGAAATGGAAGTTCGCGAGCTTCTCAGCTTCTACGAGTTCGACGGTGACAACGCTCCCGTTATCCGCGGTTCAGCTCTCGGCGCCCTCAACGGTGATCCCCACTGGGAGGAAGTCGTTATGGAGCTTATGGACGCTGTTGACGACTACATTCCCCTTCCGGTACGTGACAACGAGAAACCTTTCCTTATGCCTATTGAGGACATCTTCTCAATCACTGGCCGTGGTACTGTTGCCACAGGTCGTATCGAGACTGGTGTCGTGAAGACTGGTGACGAGGTTCAGATTATCGGTCTCGGCGAAGAGCCCAAGAAATCTGTCGTTACAGGTGTTGAAATGTTCCGCAAGATTCTGGATCAGGGCGAAGCAGGTGACAACGTAGGTCTTCTCCTCCGTGGTATCGACAAGAAGGAAGTAAAACGTGGTCAAGTTATCGCACACCCCAACACAATCACTCCTCACAAACAGTTCGAAGCTGCTATTTACGTGCTGAAGAAAGACGAAGGTGGCCGTCATACTCCTTTCAAGAACCACTACCGTCCCCAGTTCTTCATCCGTACTCTTGATATCACCGGTGAAATTGAACTTCCCGCTGGAGTTGAGATGGTGATGCCCGGTGACAACGTCAAGATTAAAGTTGAACTCATCTACCCTGTAGCTCTGAACGAAGGTCTCCGCTTCGCAATCCGTGAAGGTGGCCGTACAGTAGGTTCAGGTCAGGTAGTTGGAATTCTCGACTAATCGGACTGAATGACCAATAAATCGGACTTCTTTCAACAGAGGTCCGATTTTATCCATAGGGGAATAGAACAAGGGTAGTTCAGCGGTCTCCAAAACCGTCGATGTGGGTTCGAATCCTGCTTCCCCTGCAAACAAGATGGTTACGCATCTTGCGTGTTATTAACCGACTGGCGGCACAAGCTTCCATACTGCCGGCAGTCAACAAAAAAATAACAATGAGCAAATTTGGAACTTATGTAAGGGAATCTTACAAAGAACTGACGACAAAGGTTGCCTGGCCCTCCTGGAGCTCTCTTCAGAGTTCGGCCATATTGGTTATGGTGTCAACCATAATCCTCGCCGCCGTTATCTGGGCCATCGATTTCGTAATCAAGACCGTTATGACCGGCCTCTATCAATTGTAGAGATTGCCATGAGTGAAGTTGCCAAGAAGTGGTATGTAGTCCGTACTGCCGGAGGTAAGGAAAAGAAAGCCAAAGAGTACATCGAAAAAGAAATCGATGCTCTCGGCCTGAATGAGTATCTTACCCAGGTTCTGATTCCTACTGAAAAGTACTATCAGGTTAAAAACGGCAAACGCGTTCTTGCGGAACGTCTGTTCTACCCCGGTTATCTCCTCGTTGAGGCTGTAATGACAGGTGAAATTCAGCACGTCCTCCGCAACATCACGTATGTGGCGGGTTTTTTGAGCGAAGGCAAGGACCACACCCCTGTTCCGGTGCGGAAATCCGAAATGGACAGAATCATGGGTCGGGTCGATGAATTCGCGTCAAGCGATGCCGAGACCGAAACTCCTTTCGTCATCGGCGAAGCAGTGAAGATTACCGACGGTCCTTTCAACGGGTTTGACGGAACAATCGAAGAGATCACCTCGGACAAACGGAAACTCAAGGTTATGGTCAAAATCTTTGGAAGAAAGACCTTGCTTGAACTGAATTTTGCGCAAGTAACTAAAGAATAAACACTAAACATTATGGCTAAAGAAATTGCCGGGTTCATTAAACTGCAGATTAAAGGTGGAGCTGCAAACCCTTCACCCCCAGTAGGTCCCGCCCTCGGTTCAAAGGGTGTGAACATTATGGATTTCTGCAAGCAGTTCAATGCCCGCACTCAAGACAAAGCCGGCAAGGTATTGCCAGTGATTATTACGGTTTACAGTGACAAATCCTTCTCATTTATCGTAAAGCAGCCCCCCGTTGCCATCCTTATCAAGGAAGCCGCGAAGATTCAGACTGCATCAGCCGAGCCCAACAGGAAGAAAGTTGCTTCCATCACTTGGGATCAGGTTCGCGAGATAGCGAAGGAGAAGATGCCCGATTTGAACGCATTCACTGAGAAATCCGCAATGAATCTGGTTGCCGGTACGGCCCGCAGTATGGGTGTGTCAGTCAATGGAACTTTTCCCACCGATGTACAATAAAATCACGACGTAATGAGTAAGTTAACTAAAAATCAAAAAGTAGCTGAAGCTAAAGTTGACGCCCACAGGCAGTACAAGCTGTCCGAAGCATCTGCTTTGGTCAAGGACGTAACCTACACCAAGTTTGATGCATCCGTAGAGCTTTCCGTACGTCTCGGTGTTGACCCCAGGAAAGCGAACCAGATGGTACGCGGCGTTGTGACACTTCCTCACGGAACAGGAAAAGTTACCCGAGTCCTCGTGCTTTGCCCCGCTGAAAAGGAGAACGAAGCCAAGGAAGCCGGCGCCGACTACGTTGGTTTGGATGATTATATCGAGAAGATCAAGGGTGGCTGGACAGACGTTGACGTCATCATCTGTACCCCTACCGTAATGGCTAAGGTCGGTGCAATCGGCCGTATCCTCGGTCCCCGTGGTCTTATGCCTAACCCCAAGACCGGTACTGTTACCAACGAAATCGGTAACGCTGTCAAGGAAGTCAAGGCCGGTAAGATTGACTTCAAGGTTGACAAACAGGGTATTGTCCATACCGCTATCGGTAAGGTATCATTCACTGCACAGCAGATTGCCGAAAATGCAGTGGAACTTGTCAACACTATCGTAAAACTGAAACCTCAGGCATTGAAAGGCACTTATATCAAGAGCATCTATATGTCCTCCACTATGAGTCCCGGTATTTGCATTGACACAAAAACAATCAGTGCTGCTGAATAAAATCGAAAGTTATGAGAAAAGAAGAAAAAGCTCAAATCATTGAGAAAATAGCGGCACAGATTGCGGAGAATCCCAATTTCTACATTACAGACCTTGAAGGTCTCAATGCTGAGAATACATCCGAGCTCCGTCGTGCCTGCTTCGAGAAGGGTGTGAAACTCATTGTCGTAAAGAATACCTTGCTTGAAAAAGCAATAGAAAAATACGGCTATGAGGATATCAAACCCCTCTGTGAAACGCTGAAAGGTTCCACCGCTATAATGTTCACAACAGCTCCCAACGCTCCCGCAAAAATCATCAAGGAGTACGGAGCAAAGTTCGGGAAGCCCGGTTTCAAGGCAGCATTCCTTCAGGAGTGCAGCTACGTGGGAGCCGAGAACCTCTCCACCCTTGTGAACATCAAGTCTCACGACGAACTTGTCGGTGATATCATCAGTTTACTCCAGTCACCTATCAGACGAGTTGTTTCCGCTCTTGAAAACGCAAAGAAGGAAAACAGCGCAGAATAGGCCCCAATTTTTCAAAACAGTAACAAATAATCTAAAAAACCAATAATTATGGCAGATATTAAAGCTCTTGCGGAAGAACTCGTAAATCTCACCGTAAAAGATGTGCAGGAACTCGCACAGATCCTCAAAGATGAATATGGCATCGAGCCTGCTGCTGCGGCAGTCGTAGTGGCCGAAGGTGGCAACGGCGGTGCTCAGGCTGAAGCCGAGCAGTCAGAATTCGATGTAATCCTTGTTTCAGCCGGTCAGGCTAAACTTCAGATGGTCAAGGCGGTCAAGGAACTTACCGGCCTCGGACTCAAAGAAGCCAAGGACCTCGTAGATCAGGCCCCTAACGCCAAGGTTAAAGAGAAAGTATCAAAAGCTGAAGCAGAACAGATCAAGGCAGCCCTTGAGGAAGCTGGTGGTGAAGTTGAACTTAAGTAATCCGTCAACTGACCCCCTTTTCATAGGGTAAAGCAGTATCGGGTTTAGAGCCGACAAAAAGGCTCTAAACCTTTTTGTCGTTTTTCAAAGTTTATTTTCAACCACCCCTATCAAAATGCCACAAAAAATTAATAATCAAAGGGTTACATTTGCTACCTCAAAAACGCTCCTCGATTATCCGGATTTTTTGGAAGTTCAGCTGAAATCCTTCAGGGATTTCTTCCAGCTTGAAACCACTGCGGAAAATCGCAAGAACGAAGGTCTTTACAAGGTCTTTCAAGAGGTTTTCCCAATACTTGACACCCGTAACAACTTCGAGCTGAATTTTATAGACTACTTTGTAGATCCTCCCCGCTATTCAATGGACGAGTGTCTTGACAGAGGTCTCACCTATTCCGTTCCGTTGAAAGCAAAATTGAAGTTGGAGTGCAAGGACGCTGAACACGAAGATTTCGAGACCGTCATACAGGATGTCTATCTGGGTGCAATCCCCTATATGACTCCCCGTGGGACCTTCATCATCAACGGTTCTGAGAGAATTGTCGTCTCCCAACTGCACCGTTCTCCCGGAGTATTCTTCGGACAGAGCATGCACGCCAACGGGACAAAACTCTACTCTGCGAGAATTATCCCCTTCAAAGGCTCCTGGATTGAGTTTGCAACGGACATCAACAACGTGATGTATGCATACATCGACAGGAAGAAGAAGCTTCCTGTCACAACTCTTCTCCGTGCCATCGGCTATGAGTCCGACAAAGACATTCTCGACATATTCGGACTGGCCAACGAAGTCAAGGTGACCAAGGCCAACCTGAAGAAACATGTCGGAAGCCGTCTTGCCGCCAAAGTCCTGAGAACCTGGAACGAAGATTTCGTGGATGAAGATACGGGAGAAGTTGTCTATGTGGAACGTAACGAACCCATCGTGGAACGCGAGACAGTTCTGGAAGAAGAACACATAGAGAAAATTCTTGCATCCGGAGCCGGCACCATCCTTCTTCACAAGGAAGACGCCAACGCATCGGACTACGCAATCATATACAACACTCTGCAAAAGGACCAGACAAATTCCGAAGCGGAGGCCATCATCTATACTTACAGACAATTACGTAACTCGGAACCGCCTGATGAAGCGACGGCTCGCGACGTTATCGACAAATTGTTCTTCTCAGACAAACGTTACGACCTCGGAATGGTGGGCCGCTACCGCATAAACCGCAAGCTCGGCCTCTCCACTCCCGCTGACGTGAGGGTTCTCACCAAGGAGGATATAATCGAAATCATCAAATACCTCATCCAGCTGATTAACTCGAAGGCAACGGTCGATGATATCGACCACCTGAGCAACCGTCGTATCCGCACTGTAGGCGAGCAACTTGCAAACCAGTTCAGCGTGGGTCTCGCAAGAATGGCGCGCACCATCAGGGAGAGGATGAATGTCAGGGACAACGAGGTCTTCACTCCCGTTGACCTGATCAACGCCAAGACCCTTTCAAGCGTCATCAACAGTTTCTTTGCCACGAGCCAGCTGAGCCAGTTTATGGATCAGACCAACCCTCTGGCAGAAATGACTCACAAGCGTCGTCTCTCCGCACTGGGGCCCGGAGGTCTTTCCCGTGACAGGGCCGGATTCGAGGTCCGCGACGTGCACTACACCCATTACGGACGTCTGTGCCCCATCGAGACACCTGAAGGGCCGAACATCGGTCTTATCTCCTCTCTGTGCGTATATGCCAGCATCAATGATCTCGGTTTCATCGAGACACCTTACCGCAAGGTAGAAGGCGGCAAGGTTGACTTGAGCGACAACGGTGTGGTCTATCTGAGCGCGGAAGAGGAGGAGAACAAGAATGTCGCACAGGCAAGCGCCAAACTGGCCGATGACGGCGAAATCCTTGACGAAAGAGTCAAGTGCCGCCGTGAAGCCGATTTCCCCGTGCTGACCAAGAACGACATCGACCTTATGGACGTGGCACCCAACCAGATTGCTTCAATAGCGGCATCACTCATCCCGTTCCTCGAACACGATGATGCGAACCGCGCCTTGATGGGATCCAACATGATGCGTCAGGCTGTTCCTATCATCAAGCCCGAAGCCCCCATTGTCGGAACCGGTCTGGAAGGCCCCGTCGCCCGTGACTCCAGGACTCAGATTGCAGCCGAAAACGATGGCGAAGTGGTATATGTGGATGCACGCGAGATACATATCAGATACAACAGGACAGAGAACGAGAAATTCGTCAGCTTCGACCCCGAAGTGACCGTATATACCCTTCCCCAGTACAGGAAGACAAACCAGAGCACTTCAATCCGCCTGACCCCTATCGTAAGAAAGGGACAGAAAGTAACGAAGGGAGAGATACTTACCGAAGGCTATGCCACCCAGAACGGGGAGCTGGCTCTCGGCCGGAACCTCAAGGTTGCCTTCATGCCCTGGAAGGGATACAACTACGAGGATGCCATCGTTCTCTCCGAAAGGATTATCCGTGAAGATATCTTCACTTCAATCCACGTTGACGAATATATAATGGAAGTGCGCGACACCAAGCGCGGAATGGAAGAGCTCACAAGCGATATCCCCAACGTCAGCGAAGATGCGACCAAGGATCTTGACGACAACGGTATAATCCGCATTGGAGCCCACGTTGAGCCGGGAGATATCCTTATAGGTAAGATTACCCCCAAGGGCGAAAGCGACCCTTCACCTGAGGAGAAACTTCTCCGGGCCATCTTCGGTGACAAGGCCGGAGACGTGAAGGACGCTTCTCTGAAAGCTTCTCCGTCACTTTCCGGCACAATCATCGGAAAGAGCCTCTATTCAAGGGTCACCAAAGACACCACCAAGAAAGGCAAGCAGAAGATGAAAGAGCTGCTCGACGGTGCTAAGGAAGATTTCGACGCCAAAGTGGGTGCCCTCAAAAAGACCTTCATCGACAAGCTTATGACACTTGTCGGGGAGAAAAAGAGCGCCGGCATAGGTGATCTTTACGGCACTGAAGTCATTGCCAAAGGCGAAGTGATTACCCGCGGACAGCTTGAAGCCATCAACTACACTGACATCAATCCGGTCAAGTGGGTTTCCGACAAGAAATCCAACGAGCTGGTGAAGAGTCTCATAAACAATTATTTAATTGCTTACAAGGAATTTGACGCCGAATACAAGAGAATCTGCTACAACCTCTCCATAGGTGACGAGCTTCCTTCCGGAATAATGCAGATTGCCAAAGTCTATGTTGCAAAGAAACGTAAGATTCAGGTTGGTGACAAGATGGCGGGACGCCACGGAAACAAGGGTATCGTAGCCAAGGTTGTCCGTGACGAGGATATGCCGTTCCTTGATGACGGAACTCCCGTGGATATCGTACTCAACCCTCTCGGCGTACCTTCCCGTATGAATCTGGGACAGATTTACGAGACGGTCCTCGGTTGGGCCGGACGTGAACTCGGCCTGAAATTCAGCACCCCCATTTTCGACGGTGCAAGCCTTGAGAACATCTGCGAATACACCGAAAAAGCCGGGCTGCCCCTCTACGGACGCACCCGTCTGCGCGACGGAGGAACCGGTGAATACTTCGACCAGCCTGCAACTGTGGGTGTCATCTATATGATCAAGCTCGGCCATATGGTTGACGACAAGATGCACGCCCGTTCAATCGGCCCTTACTCCCTGATCACCCAGCAGCCTCTCGGCGGTAAAGCCCAGTTCGGAGGCCAGCGTTTCGGAGAGATGGAGGTATGGGCGCTCGAAGCATTCGGCGCATCCAACATCCTTCAGGAAATCCTGACCATCAAATCAGATGACGTTACCGGCCGCAGCCGTGCATACGAAGCTCTCGTCAAGGGTGATCCGATGCCACAACCCGGCATTCCCGAATCCCTGAACGTGTTGCTCCACGAAATGCGCGGTCTCGGTCTGAGCATCAATCTTGACAGGACCAACGAAAACTGATTGTCGGAAAATTAAACATTACAGATATGTCTTTCAATAAAGATACAAAGGTTAAAACCAATTTCAACCAGATAACGATTGGCCTGGCATCTCCTGAAGAGATACTGGCCCGTTCTTCAGGAGAGGTGCTCAAGCCTGAAACTGTCAACTACCGCACCTACAAGCCGGAACGTGACGGTCTTTTCTGTGAGAGGATTTTTGGTCCGACAAAAGATTACGAGTGCCACTGCGGAAAATACAAGAGAATCCGCTACCGCGGCATCGTCTGCGACCGTTGCGGCGTTGAAGTAACAGAGAAGAAGGTCCGCCGTGAACGCATGGGGCACATCACACTTACCGTTCCCGTGGCTCATATATGGTATTTCCGCTCCTCTCCCAACAAGATAGGTTATCTTCTGGGCATTCCTTCAAAGAAACTCGAGGCTATCATATACTATGAAAGGTACGTGGTCCTCAATGCGGGAAAGGCTCACGAGCTCGGTGTAAACAACATGGACCTTCTTTCAGAAGAAGAGTACCTCAACGTTGTCGATCAACTTCCCAAGGAGAATGCCTCGCTGGAAAACGACAACCCCGACAAATTCAGGGCCGGAATGGGAGCTGAGGCAATTTATGAGATGCTTCAGGGTCTTGACCTCGACACCCTGTCATACGAGCTTCGCAGCAAGACCGAGAAGGAGACCTCACAACAGCGCAAAGCGGAGGCTCTCAAGCGACTCAGCGTAATCGAGGCTTTCCGTGAATCGAAGGAGACCAACCATCCCGAATGGATGATAATGAAGGTTATCCCCGTCATTCCGCCCGATTTGCGTCCTCTCGTTCCTCTGGACGGCGGACGATTTGCTACCAGTGACGTCAATGACCTCTACCGCCGCGTCATCATCAGGAACAACCGTCTGAAGAGACTGATTGAAATCAAAGCTCCTGACGTAATCCTCAGGAATGAGAAACGTATGCTTCAGGAGGCCGTCGATAGCCTGTTTGACAACAGTCGCAAGTCAAATGCAGTCAAGTCAGAATCCAACCGCACGCTGAAATCCCTCTCCGACAACCTGAAAGGCAAGCAGGGACGTTTCCGTCAGAACCTGCTCGGTAAGCGCGTCGATTACTCCGCGCGTTCCGTCATCGTTGTCGGCCCGGAACTTCAGATGCACGAGTGCGGTCTTCCGAAATATATGGCCGCAGAACTTTACAAACCTTTCATCATCAGGAAACTGATAGAGAGAGGTATCGTAAAGACCGTCAAATCCGCGAAGAAGATTGTCGATCGCAAGGATCCCGTTATCTGGGACATTCTTGAAAACGTGATGAAGGGACACCCCGTTCTGCTGAACCGTGCCCCTACCCTTCACAGACTCGGTATTCAGGCATTCCAGCCCCGTATGATCGAGGGCAAGGCCATCCAACTTCACCCTCTCGCCTGTACGGCATTCAACGCCGACTTCGATGGTGACCAGATGGCTGTCCACCTTCCTCTGGGCAACGCCGCCATTCTTGAGGCGCAGATTCTGATGCTCGGCTCGCACAACATCCTTCACCCCGCCAACGGCGCACCGATTACCGTGCCTTCACAGGATATGGTCCTCGGTCTCTATTACATCACCAAGGAGCGTCCCGGAGCAAAAGGCGAAGGCCTGAAGTTCTACGGACCTGAGGAGGCCATCATCGCTTACAATGAAGGCCGCGTGGAGTACCAGTCAAAGGTTACTGTCCGCATCCCCGTTGACAAGCGTGACCTGAGCAAGGGATATCAGATGATTGACACGACCGTGGGACGTATCTACTTCAATCAGTTCGTTCCTGACGAGGTACCTTTCATCAACACCCTGCTCAAGAAGAAATCTCTTCGTGACATCATCGGTGAGGTATTGAAATACACCTGCGTCGCCCGTACATCCAAGTTCCTTGATGACATCAAGAATCTCGGCTACCGTATGGCATTCGAAGGAGGTCTTTCATTCAACCTCGGAGACGTGATTATCCCCGAAGAGAAGAAGAATCTTGTAGATGACGGTTATCAGGAGGTGGAGAATATTCAGGCAAGTTTCGATATGGGTCTTATTACCAACAACGAGCGATACAACCAGATAATCGACGTATGGACAAAGACCAACACCCGACTGACCAACATAGTGGAGCAGCAGATTAAGAGTGACAAGCAGGGCTTCAACCCGGTATATATGATGCTTGATTCAGGTGCCCGTGGTTCCAAGGAGCAGATTCGTCAGCTCTGCGGTATGCGTGGTCTGATGGCCAAGCCGCAGAAGTCGGGTTCAACCGGATCTGAAATCATCGAGAACCCTATTCTTGCAAACTTCAAGGAGGGATTGAGCGTTCTCGAGTACTTCATCTCCACTCACGGTGCACGTAAAGGTCTGGCCGACACCGCATTGAAGACAGCCGATGCCGGCTACCTGACCCGCCGTCTGGTCGATGTCAGCCACGACGTGATTATCAACGAAGAAGACTGCGGCACTCTCCGCGGCCTTGTGGCAACCGCCATCAAGGACAAGGACGAGGTCGTGGAGACTCTCGGTGACAGGATTCTCGGCCGCACTACCGTCCACGACATCTACAATCCCCTTACAGGAGAGAAGATATTGAGCTCCGGCGAGCAGATTACCGAAGATATCGCAGATCTGATAGAACAACTCCCCATCGAACAGGTGGAGATTCGCTCCGTTCTCACCTGCGAATCGAAGAAGGGTGTCTGCGCCAAGTGCTACGGAAGGAATCTTGCCACGGGCCGTATGGTCGAAAAGGGAGAGGTTGTCGGTGTAATAGCCGCACAATCAATCGGAGAGCCCGGTACTCAGCTGACCCTTCGTACATTCCACGTCGGTGGTGTGGCCGGAGGTAAGGTTTCCGAGAGTGAAATCGTCTCCAAGTATGAGGGACGTCTGGAATATGAAGAGCTCCGTACGATTGTCAAGAGTGACGAAAATGGTGACCACACGATAGTCGTCAGCCGTGCAACGGAGATGAAGATTGTCCACCCCACTACAGGCATCACCCTCGGACAATACAACATCCCTTACGGATCCGAATTGTTCAAGGGTAATGGCGAGAACGTCGTCAACGGTGACAGAATCTGTACCTGGGATGCATACAATGCTCTGACAATCGCTGAAATAGCCGGTACCGCCGTATTCGACAGCATGGAAGATGGTGTGACATTCCGTGAGGAAGCCACCGACGAGTTCTCTATCCACCGCGAAAAAGTGGTCATTGAATCCCGTGACAAATCGAAGAACCCCACCATCAAGGTTATCGATGAAAACGGCGAGGAACTCAAGCAATACAACCTCCCTGTCGGTGCCCACGTAATGGTTGAAAACGGACAGAAGATCAAGGCCGGCGATATTCTGGTCAAGATTCCCCGCGCCATCGGCAAAGCCGGTGATATCACGGGAGGTCTGCCCAGAGTCACCGAACTCTTCGAAGCCCGCAATCCTTCCAACCCCGCAGTTGTCAGCGAAATCAACGGTGAGGTCGAGATGGGCAAGAACCGCCGCGGTAACCGTGAGATCATCATCAAGGCCAAGAGCGGTGAAAAGAAATCATATCTCGTACCTCTGTCCAAACAGATTCTTGTACAGGAGAACGACTACGTACGCGCAGGTATGCCGCTGTCAGACGGTGCGGTCTCCCCTACCGACATCCTCAACATCCTCGGTCCCATCAAGGTTCAGGAGTATATTGTGAATGAGGTGCAGGGCGTCTATCGTATGCAGGGCGTGAAGATCAACGACAAGCACTTTGAAGTGATTGTCCGTCAGATGATGCGCAAGGTTGAAATCGTGGATCCCGGTGACACCCGCTTCCTTCCCGAGCAACTTGTGGATAAGATTGAATTCAACGAGGAAAACGACTCCATATTCGACAAGAAGGTCGTTCTGGATGCCGGTGACTCCACCAATCTGCACAACGGTCAGATTGTGACCGTCCGTCAGCTCAGGGACGAAAATTCTCTGCTCAAGAGACAGGATCTCAAGATTGTCGAGGCACGCGATGCCGTTCCCGCAACTTCCAACCAGATTCTGCAGGGTATCACAAGGGCTGCACTGAGGACGAACAGCTTTATGTCCGCCGCATCCTTCCAGGAGACAACCAAGGTATTGAGCGACGCCGCAATCCGCGGAAAGTTCGATACTCTGGAAGGTCTGAAGGAGAATGTAATCTGCGGTCACCTGATTCCGGCCGGTACTGGTCAGCGTGAATACGACAAACTTATCGTTGCTTCCAAGGAAGACTACGAGAAGATGATGTCGGCAAGAAAATCGCACTAATCGATAAACCTCAAGCGGAGGGCGGTGTCAAAAACGCCGCCCTCTTCTTTTTGAAAATGGCAATAATACGTGAACTCAACGGCATAATGCCGAAAATAGGTAAAAATTGCTTCATCGCAGAAAATGCGGCTATCATAGGTGACGTGGAGATAGGCGATGACTGCAGCATCTGGTACGGTGCCGTCCTCCGCGGTGACGTCAACTCCATCAGGCTCGGCAACCGCGTCAACGTGCAGGATAATGCCAGCATCCACACCACTTACAAGACGTCCGTATCCATACTGGGAGATGACGTTTCAGTGGGACACAATGCCGTCATACACGGAGCGACTATAGGAGCCGGCTCCCTTGTCGGTATGGGTTCGGTGGTGCTTGACAATGCCGAGATAGCCCCCGGAAGCATCATCGCCGCC
Organism: Bacteroidales bacterium; assembly: GCA_045617505.1. Lineage (GTDB taxonomy): Bacteria > Bacteroidota > Bacteroidia > Bacteroidales > UBA932 > Cacconaster. The sequence continues at coordinate 13,996 of JAZLIS010000021.1, forward strand.
GGAGCGGTCGTGCTCGGAGGGAGCAAACTGGACCAGGGCATCTATGCCGGTGTCCCGGCAAAGAAGGTCAAGGAGGGCAGTCCGAAGGTTACGGAAACTGCCGGACACAATGCCCGGCAGTATATGATGTACAAGGATTGGTACAAATAACAACGCAGTATTCGCGCAGACCCTATTTCCGGGCTGGAGCGATTGAAAGTATCTCCACTTTCTTCAGAGGGCGGTCCCGCTGGTCAGTGGGTTCCGCGGCTATGACATCGATTACAGGCAAGCCTTCGACAACTTCACCGAAGATGGTGTATTCTCCGTCGAGGTGACTGCATCCGGCCTCACTCTGGACGATATAGAATTGTGAACCTGAAGATTCCTTTGCCAGGTTGACGGCATCGCCTCTTCTGGCCGCGGCGAGCGCACCTTTCTTGTGGGTGAATTCGGGCTTGATTTCAGCCGGGATGGTATATCCGGGGCCACCGGTGCCGAATCTGGCAATCTGGGTGGAGTCCTTGGTCAGAGGGTCACCGCACTGAATCATAAATCCGTTGATTATGCGGTGGAAGAGGATATTGTCATAAAATCCCTTCTTTGCGAGTTTGACGAAGTTGTCACGATGCAGAGGGGTCTCCTTGTAGAGTTTGACAGTCATATCACCGTCAGTAGTTGATATCTTCAACAGGGGTTCCTCCCCCAGATCTGCCCAAAGGTTTGTGTCAATTTCTTTCATATCAGTTTCCGTTTGTTGTTCCGACTCCACAGGCTCGGAAGCGGGTTGTGCGTTGTTCTTGCAACCTGCTGCCAGAACCAGTACTGCAAGGATAATGTAAAAATGTTTCAATTCCATATCTATAACTCTTTTCTTCCCCAAAATTACTCTTTATTTGTTAATTTTGTACGATTTGAAAACGTTTTATGGCAAATCCTCTGAAACAACTTGTGGGAGAGACCGCGATTTACGGGTTGAGCACGATTCTGGCGCGCGTGATCAATTTCATGCTGCTGCCCCTCTATACCAGAGTCCTCACCACCTCCGACTATGGCGTCTTTACAGAATTGATGTCATATATCGCTGTCCTTCAGGTCGTTCTGGTCCTCGGGCTGGAAACGGGCTGCTTCCGGTATGCAAGCAGGGACGGCGTTGACAAAAGAGCTGTCTTCTCGAACGCATTCATCTGCACCGGACTGCTCTGCCTGCTTTTTCTCGGGATTGTAGCCCTTTTCAGCGGTGGAATCTCGACTGTACTTGGCTACTCAGGCCACGGCAAGACAATAATCTATGTCGGCCTGATACTCGCCCTTGACTGCCCGATGTCAATCCTATTCGCCAAGCTGCGGCACGAGCACAAGGCATTGAAGTTCGCTCTGATAAAAACGGTGAAGATATTGACTGAAGTGGGCGCGAACCTGATGCTCTATCTGGCAATGCCCGCACGCTTCCTTGCAAATCCGAATCACCCCCTGACCGCATTCGTGAGTTCCACTCCCGATTTTACCTATCCTATTTTCGCCATTCTGGCAAGTTGCATTCTCTGTGGGATTCTCCTCCTGCCGGAACTGCTCCGTCTTCACGTCAAGGTGGATTCACGTCTTGCCGGACAGATGCTGATATACTCCCTGCCTCTTATGATTGCTGCCCTGCCGGGAATAATGAATGACCTTGTAGATAGGATTCTGATGCGCTTTGCAAATGCAGATCCGGTCAATTGGCGTGCAGATCTGGGCGTCTATCAGGCAGGAGTTAAAATTGCAGTGATAATGCAGCTCTTCTCCCAGATGTTCCGATATGCCGCGGAACCCTTCTTCTTCCAGAGAGAGAAGGAGAGCGGGAGCAGAAAAATCTATGCTGACGTTCTCAACTACTTCACGGCATTCTGTATGTTCGGATTCCTGATGATAATGCTCTTTATGGATCAGATAGGCCTCATTGTGGGACGGGATTTCAGAGCAGGACTCTCAATCGCGCCCATAATGCTTATGGCATACATCCTGACCGGAATGCTTTTCAACGTCAATATGTGGTACAAACTCTCCGGCAAGACAATGTATGCGCTATGGATAACTCTCTCCGGTCTGGCAGTCTCCTGCGTGACAGACCTTCTCTTCATGCCTGTCTTTTCCTACCACGCAGCCGCCTGGGGGCACGTGGCCAGTTACCTCACGATGCTGCTTCTGACTGCTTTGTTGGGCAGGAAGTATTATCCGGTACCTTACAACTGGGGGCTGATTGTCATAATCATCGCCTCAGGCCTTGGTATGTGGGCTCTATCCACCCTCGTCCCCGAACTGCCTCTGCTATGGGGACTGCTGATAAAAGTCGCCTTCGTGGCGATATATCTTGTGCTTTTATTTGCTATTTTTGTTATAAGGAAAATATTGACCGATGACTGTAAAAATCGTTAACCGTTCTCCGTTCGACACTCCCTCCTATGCAACGGCATCCTCCGCGGGGATGGATTTGAAAGCAAATCTTGATGAAAGCGTAACCCTCTCTCCCCTTGAAAGAGCAATGGTTCCCACGGGGATTTTCATTGAACTTCCCGAAGGATTCGAGGCGCAAATCCGCCCGAGAAGCGGGCTGGCCGCCAAGCACGGCATCTCAATAGTAAATGCACCCGGAACCATAGATGCTGACTATCGCGGAGAAATCAAGGTGCTTCTGGTAAATCTCTCATCCGAGCCGTTCGAAATCAATCCCGGAGAAAGGATTGCCCAGATGGTCGTGGCCAGATATGAAAAAGTGGAATGGCAGGAAGTGGATGAATTGGAAGAGAGCGCCAGAGGTACAGGCGGATTCGGCTCCACAGGCAGAAAGTGATTCTTGAAGATAATGATTGACATTCTATATAACTTGTACAAAGAGTGCAGCGGCATCTGCACGGACACCAGAAAAATAACGGAAGGTTCGATGTTCTTCGCTCTCAAGGGGGAGAATTTCGACGGGAACGACTTTGCAGTCAAGGCCCTTGAGATGGGGGCCAGATACGCTGTGGTTGACAGGCCCACCCTTCAAGGTTTCACCTATAACAAAGTCCACAAGTGCATTCTTGTTGAAAATGTCCTTCACGCCCTTCAGAGCCTTGCGGCATATCACCGTTCACAATTCGACATACCCGTACTGGGCATCACCGGCACCAACGGCAAGACCACTACAAAGGAGTTGATAGCAGCCGTGCTCAGCAGGAAATATAACGTCCTCTACACTCAGGGCAACTTCAACAACGGAATCGGGGTCCCATTGACTTTGATGGGCATCACAGCCAGAACAGAGTTTGCAGTAATAGAGATGGGCGCCAGCGCCCCCGGAGAAATCAGGGATCTTGTCCGGATTGTGAAGCCTACCTGCGGCATCGTGACAAATGTCGGGAAGGCCCATCTTCTCGGATTCGGCTCATTCGAAGGGGTTATCAGGACCAAAGGTGAACTGTATGATTATCTGCGTCAGACCGGAGGCCCCGTATTCTACAACTCCGACAATCCACACCTGTCCAGAATGGTTTCCAACAAGCCGGGACTGGTTGCCCGGGCATACGGGATGAGCGCTCAGAACGCCTCGGTGGAAAAGACATCGGCTGACAATCCCTTCCTGACCCTCAGGCTGAGTGACGGAGATATTGTCAGCACAAAGCTCATAGGACGGTACAATGCCGACAATGTCCTGTGTGCGCTCTTTGTGGCAGATTTCTTCGGAGTACACAGCAAGATGGCCATCAAGGCGATTCAGGAGTACACCCCATCCAACAACCGCTCACAATTCATCCGTACTGAAAAGAACGGTGTAATCGTAGATACCTACAATGCCAATCCCACAAGTATGGATGCGGCTCTTGCCTCATTCCGGGAAATTGATTTCCCTGGTAAGGCGATAATACTCGGAGATATGCTGGAACTTGGTGAAAGCTCGGATGAAGAGCACCGGAAAGTTCTTCAGAATGCATTGGAAATCACCAATACCATACTGACTGTAGGCGAATCCTTCGCCGCAGCGACTGCCGAGATGAAACTCAAAGATCAAGTCATGAATTTCCCGACAGCTGATTCCCTCAAGGAGTATCTGGGAAAATCACCGCTGGAAGGAAAGACAATCCTCGTCAAAGGCTCCAACGGGACACATCTTCAGAGCATTGTCGAAAGTCTATAGCCGGCCCCTGACCGTCATCACATCCTCCTGCAGTCGGGCCTTCAGTTCTTCCATGCTGCCGAATCTCCGTTCGGAGCGGATATGGCGTACGAAACGGATGGTTATGTCCAGTCCGTAAATATCCTCATCGAAATCCAGGATATGGGTTTCTATCACACGTCTTCCACCGTGCCCCAACGTCGGTCTCACCCCAACATTGCAGACACCCTCATAGTGATTCCCAAGCACCTGAACGGCTACCTGATAGACTCCGTTGCAGGGAACAACCTTCAAGGGGTCATAAAGTTCCATATTCGCAGTCGGAAAACCTATGGTCTTGCCGAGCCTGTTGCCGGATACCACCACCCCGGAAAGAGAATAGCTGTAGCCCAGCATCCCACCCGCCTTTTCCACTTCACAATTATCCAAAGCCTTACGGATTGCTGTCGAACTGACGGTAGTGCCGTCGGAAGAGATATATCTGCCGCAAATCAGAGGCTCGACACCACAATCACGGACAATATCAGCCAGAGTGGAAACGTTTTCAAATGTATCGTGCCCGAAATGATGGTCATAGCCCAGGACAAGCGAAGACACACCAAGTCCGTCAACAAGATATTTCCGTACGAAATCCTTTGCCGACAGAGAACTGAACTGCCGGTCAAACGGCAAAACCATGACGTTGTCAATGCCGCAGCTCTTCAAAATCGTCTTTTTTTCCTCAAGAGAGGTGAGCAGCCTCAACTTGTCGGCATCCTGCTGAAGGACGCTCCTCGGATGGGGCCAGAAAGTGACAACCGCGCTTTGCTGTCCCTTTTCACAGGCGACGGAGCGCACCTTGTCAAGGATAATCCTGTGTCCAAGATGCACTCCGTCGAAAAAACCGGTTGCCGCTACAACCATCTTACAAGCTCAAAGTCCTGCCTGTGAGGCATACTGTCGTGCTTGGCATACATTCTGGCGGCAATCTCGTATGAACCCGCTGTCTCCGGGACAACCAATGCCCGATATATTGCCTTGCCATCCTCGGTTCCGATAAAATCAAAGGAGAATATCTCGGCAATGTGATATTCGCCCTTGGCATCCTTCTCCGCAAGAATAATTTCCGCGCCCAAATCTTCCGGAGTGAAATCCCCCATCCTGATTACCAGCTCGGAATTGTATTTCCTCTCCGAATCCAGAAACTCGGTGATATCCTCAGGCTTGATATAGGAAACAACCTCTATGCCCTGCCAGATGCTGCGCATCTTGTTCTTCCACGAAGCAATCTGCCTTGCTTTGGCAAAATCGTCATCGCTTATCACCGCATAACGCTCCGCCAGTTTGTTGTAGTACTTCTCGCAATAATCGCTCAACATCCTGTTGGTAGTGAAATTGCAGGCAACCTGAGCCACAGTGTTCTTGATTGTCTGGATCCATTCACGGGAGATTCCGCGGGAATTCCTGTCGTAGAATACGGGGGCTATTTCGTTGTCTATGATGTTGTATATGGTGGCTGCATCGAGTTCATCCTGAAATGCCTGATCATCATAAGTGCGTTCCTGTTTGAGCGCCCAGCCTGCTCCCGGCTTGTAGCCTTCCACCCACCATCCGTCAAGGACGGAGAAGTGCATCACACCGTTCATAACGGCTTTCTCGCCGCTCGTACCGGAAGCCTCAAGAGGACGGGTAGGATTATTCATCCATACATCGACACCCTGCACCAGAAGCTTTGCGATTGATATGTCATAATTGGGGACGAAAACGATTTTTCCGATAAACTGAGGCATCTTTGAGATTTCAATGATGCGCTTTATCAGGCCCTGTCCGCCTCCGTCAGCAGGGTGCGCTTTGCCGGCGAAGAGGAACTGAACGGGACACTCAGGATTGTTGACTATTTCATTCAGCCTCTCCAGATTGCTGAAAAGCAGATGCGCTCTCTTGTATGTGGCGAAACGGCGGGCAAATCCGAACGTAAGCACGTCATCCCGCAGAGTTTTGCGTATCTTCACTATTTCACGGGGAGAGTAATGACTGCCTGCAGCGGTATCCCCAATCATATCTTTCACTCTGTCAATCAATCTCTTGCGAAGAAGCTGCCGAGTGGACCAGATTGTCTCGTCCGGCACTGAATAGATGCCGTTGAAACAACTTTTGTCATAGTGATGGGTACGGAAAGCGTCACCGAATACGTCACGATGGATAGTCTTCCATTCCGGAGCAGTCCAGGTCGGATAGTGGACTCCGTTGGTGACAGAACTTATATACAACTCTTCAGGCAGATAACCCGGATACATCGAAGCGAAGATTTTCTGACTCACTTTGCCGTGCAGCCAGCTCACGCCGTTCACCTCCTGAGAGAGATTGGCAGCTATCACGCTCATCGAGAACTTCTCGGAAGGGTCATCCACGTTGACCTTGCCCAACTGCATAAAGTTGCGCCAGTCTGTCTGAAGTATGTCGGTATATCTGTAAAGATAGGTCTTGAGGATATTCTCGTCGAAAGAGTCGTGTCCCGCAGGCACCGGAGTATGGGTGGTGAAGAGTGAGGAGGCGCGCACGGCTTCGATTGCGGCGGAGAAAGGCATATTGTTGTTGTTCACGAACTCGCCGAGCCGCTCCACCAGACTGAATGAGGCGTGACCCTCATTGCAGTGATAGACATCAATCTCCAGACCGAGCAGACGGAGCAGACGGACGCCGCCCAAACCGAGGAGAATCTCCTGTTTCAACCTGTTCTCCCAGTTGCCGCCGTAAAGCTGATGGGTCACCTCCCTGTCTTCAGGACGGTTATCCTCAAAGTCGGTGTCAAGCAGATAGAGGTCGGTACGGCCTACAGCCACCTTCCAGATTCTGGCATACATCATCCTGTCGGGAAGTTCTATCCCTATCTTCAGCCACTGCCCGTCCTTGTCTCTCAGAGGAGTGGCTGGTATCTTCATAAAATCCTGAGGCACGTAGTCCGCTATCTGATCGCCCTGCGAGGATATCTTCTGTGTGAAATAGCCGTAACGGTAGAGAAGACCCACCGCCGTCATATTCACCTTCATATCGGAAGCTTCCTTGAGGTAGTCACCGGCAAGGATTCCCAGACCTCCGGAATAAATCTTGAGGGATGTGTCTATTCCGTACTCCATACAGAAATAAGCGATGCGGGGGCCCTTCCTCTCCACCTTCTGGGACATATATCCTACATAATTGGAGTAAACGGCATCCAGCCTGCTTATGAAATCCGTATCCTTAGCCAGTTCGCGATACTTTTTCAGGGGAACCTTGTCCAGAAGCAGAAGGGGATTGCCGCCCACCGCCTTCCAAAGATCCTTGTCTATGCTTTCAAACAATTCTATCGCATCCTGATGCCAGCACCACCACAGATTCATTGCAACATCTTCAAGACGCACAAGGCGTTTGGGCAACTGACGTCTGACAAATATTCTTGACCACACCGGAGTGTTCAAAGGGACTTTCTGTATTGTATCCATTCTTTATATCGTATCTGTTTATTTGGAATTCTTTTTCTGCTTGACCGCATCCTTCACCCTGATTTCAAAATCTCCCAGCACATTCATATAGTTTATGAATGCCTCGTATGGGCTGTCATACGGGTTGAAATAGCTGTGCACGCTTCCGTCAGAGAAGAATTTCGTACACATATAGTAGAAGTGGTCACTCTCCTGCAACTTGCGGAAAGTGTTTATCAACTTGTCATCCTTGGTCTTGACTACGTCAGACTCAAGGGCGCAAACCTTGCTGAACGCCTCTTCCTGCAGTTCATTCCCGAGCCAGGCGCTGGTATCGCGCTCCTCATCGGCCCAGGAAGTGGGATATTTCACGTTCAAAGGGGCAACGGGCTGGTATTTCTCCGCAACTTCGGTGGGAGTGGCGAATTCGAGACCGGCGGCAAGCACCGCGGCGGGGAGATTCCTCATAAAGTCGAAAATCCCCGTAGAAGCCTTCTGATGCTCTCCGAACGTTTCGTAGTCCATAAAGAGATTCACGACATCTTCCTTTGCCAGAGAAGATTTCAGCCAGGAAGCATACTTGTCGGCAGTAAGAGGCCACCCCTCCCAGGCATTGTTTCCGAAACGGAACGCCAAATCGTCACTCAACCCGAAATTGCGGAGGAGGACTCTCACGCGGGGATTGATGGCATTGGTATAGACGAAATTGGGGCTTTTCCACCCGAGGATGTGCTTTGCACCTTCGGCAAGGACAACGTTGTAACCCATATCTCCGAGAATCTCACCAATCTCGTCCGAATAGATGAGCTCCGTGTTGCGGAAAGCGGTGGGCTTCACACCGAACAGGCCCTGCATACTCTTCTGATGTTCCTTCACCTGCTTCTTGAATTCTGAAGGGGAAGAGAGAACTGCCAGAGAGTGGGAATAGGTCTCCGAAAGAAATTCCACGCATCCGGTGGCGGCAAGAGCCTTGAAACTGTCCAGAACTTCAGGCGCATATTTGCCGAACTGCTCCAAGGCTACGCCTGAAATGGAAAAAGCGACCTTGAAGGCTCCTTTATGAGCCCTTATCTGTTCCAGAAGCAGATTGTTCATAGGGAGATAACACCTGTCGGCGATTCTGCGGACAATAGTTCTGTTGGCGAAATCGTCAAAATAGTGGAAATCATTGCCGATATCGAAAAACCTGAACTGACGGAGCCGGTCCGGCTGATGTACCTGAAAATAAAAACAAACTGATTTACCCATATCTTATTTCAATTATTATCTTTTTTCAATCGCTGATTCATAAACTTTCCTGACCTTGAGGGCCGCGGAATCCCATTTGAGGGTATCCACCTCCTGACGCCCTCTTTCCGTGGCCATCTTCGAGAGATTGGGATACCTCAACAGCCCGTACATCGCGTCTGCAAGGGCGTCGATATCCCAGAAGTCAACCTTTATGGCATACTTGAGGACCTCCGCCACCCCACTCTGCTTGGAGATAATGGTGGGGACGTCGGATTTCATCGCTTCAAGAGGAGAGATTCCGAACGGTTCGGAAACGGACGGCATCACATAGACATCCGAGAGCGCAAACATCTTCTGTACATCATCCCCACGCAGGAACCCGGTAAAATGGAATCTGTCTGAAATCCCGAGCCGTGCGACGTGGCGTATGCACCTGTTCATCATATCCCCGCTTCCGGCCATCACAAATCTGGCCTCGGGACAACGTTTCAGCACTTTAGCCGCAGCCTCGATGAAATATTCTGGGCCCTTCTGGAAGGTGATTCTGCCAAGGAAAGTAATGACCTTGTCACTGACTCCCCGGCGGACTTCCATTGTCTCCCTTCCTGAGAAATCGACGGCATTGTGGACCGTGACCACCTTGGAAGGGTCAATCCCATATTTGTTGATGACTATATTCCTTGTAAGATTGCTGACCGTAATCACCTTGTCCGCCTCCTCCATCCCCATCTTCTCCAGACGATAGACTTCAGGGTCTATGCTTGTGGCTCGGTCAAACGCAGTGGCGTGAACGTGAATAACCAGAGGCTTGCCGGAAACCCTCTTTGCCGCGATGCCGGCGAGATAGGTCAACCAGTCGTGGGCGTGAATCACGTCGAACTGTTCCTCGGAAGCTATTGCACCCGCCACCATTGCATACCGAGCCACCTCCTCCATCAGATTCTTCCCGTATTTTCCGGAAAATTTGTATTTCTGACGGAAATAAAACTTGAACTCCTCGCTCTGGGATCTGCGTTCCTCCTCCATCAGGTCGGTAAAATCGGAGGGGTCGATATAAGGATGCAGATTCGAGCCCACCCTGAGGAACTTTACCTTGTCGAGGAATTCATCGACATTATGGCACGAATCATACACAGCGACATCGCTGGCATTAATGATTCTGACGGATGACTGGTCCTCATCCCCGCTGGCGCTGGGCATAACGAAAAGGACATCCACATTGGCGTGGGCCAGTCCCTTTGTCATACCGTAGCAGGCGGTACCCAGACCTCCGGCAATATGAGGGGGAAACTCCCATCCGAACATCAGGACTCTCATTGTTCAGCCTCCTTGAATTTATTAATCAAATACTTGACTCTCAGTATCTCCGCAACGCTCAGTGAAGAGCAGATTGCACCGTGGGCGGCATACTGGGGGTCTCCGTCATATATTTCGGCGACACACCCGATTCCGTGCACATTCATATCCTCCTGAAATCCGTCAATCAGATCCTGAGCGGTACGGATGAATGAACCGCCGTACAATCTGAAAGATGCATCTATGTATGCCCCGAGAAGCCAGGGTCTGTTGCATCCGTTATGGGTAGCCGAATCCCTCTGAGCCTGATTGCCCTCATAGTGTGACCTGTAGATGGGATTCTTGGGAGAAAGGGTACGGATGCCCCTTGCGGTGACCAGTTCCCTTGTGACGGCCTTCAGCACCAGCGACTGATACTCCTCGCCGATTGGACTGAACGGCAGCGAGCAGGCATATAGCTGGTTGGGACGGGTGAAGACATTCTTCCCGCAACTATCTACGTAATCCGCAAGATGGCGGCGCTCCTCCACCCAGAACAAATCAAGAAATGACTTCTGAATTTTCTGAGCGGTGGTATCGCACAATTTTCCGAGAACAGTGGCCGGCTCCATTTCGGCGGCGAAGCGCAGGGCGTTATACCAGAAACAGTTGGTCTCGACCTGATAGCCGGCCCTTTCCGTGACGGGAAGGCCGTTGATATAGGCATTCATCCAACTCAGGGCGATGCCCGGTTTGAAGGACCAGAGATAACCGTTGTCGTGACATACCGACTCAGGGCGGCCGTCGAAATAACTTTTGACGATTGCCTTGACTGTCTTGCCGTATTTCTTCCACACACGGGCCTTCTGTCCCGTGAACGATATCAGATGCTGCACAAGCTCTATGATGCGAAGCGGAGCTTCCGCCTGATTGCAACCCTCGAATATGTCCGCACTTCTGTCAGAAATCAGTCCGTCCAGCACCTTCTCGAAGAGTTTGGTGTCACCGTTGTTGTAAAGGGTAAGGCCGGGAAGCGCTATGCAAGTCTCCCTCAGACCTCCGATTTCGTGCCAGGAGAACCCTGTGCAGACGCAGGTGTTGCCGTTTTCATTTTCAGCGAACATCCCCGTCGCGGCGGCCTTCAGGCAGGAATCGTAATCATTTCTGGGAGCAACGGCATTCTGAAGTCTGGTGAACTGCGCCTTCAAGGTGGCAGGATTGACTTCTGCAGTGCTGGCAGAGAGCACCACGCTTTCACCCTTCCTGACGGGCATTTCGAAAAAGCCGGGGACCATCAGGTCCTCGCTGCATTCAAAACCGCGGCGCGCCTCCTCTCCATAGACCACATTGTTGTACCAATCAGGACAGTGGACATATTCGCTCTCCTTTGAGATCTGGATGTTCAGGTCAGGGAATCCCTCATACAGGCAGAAGGAAACGCCTCCGTTTATCTCGCGATATCTGGTGCTTGCGTCAGTGTTCGCGTGAGTCAGTTCGTGTATGCTGCGGAAAGCAAGGAACGGCTTGAGTCTCAGGACAGTATCAGCCGGAGCATCTATAAGGGTGTAGCGTATCAGAAGCTGCTCGCCCCTGCTGCCGAAAACCGTCTCCTTCTTGAATACCATACCTCCCACGGAATAGGTTATCGCGGGGATAGGGTCCATCTCGAAGTCAATGATGTATTTGTGACCTCTCGGCTCATAGATGTCCCCGTAACAGTGGATGCCCAGATTGAAGGGCTTGTTATGCTGGAAAAGTGTCTCATCCACAGCGGAAAGCAGCATATATCGGTGCCCGCCGAAATTGTAGATCGGCACCGCCAGCAATCCGTGATATTTCCGCGTGTTGCATCCTACGATGGTGGTGTTGAGATACCCGCCCCCGCTGTTGGTGGCCAGCACCTCTCTCTTGAGCGAATACTCCAGATTCACCAATTCTGCCTTATTGAATCTCAAATATGCCATAAAAAACTATATTTTTCTCAGAACCTGTGCGCTGCGGCAGGGCAGGTAGAGATATAAATTGTCTTTTCCTTCGTGGAAAATCGTAATATGACGCGCCTGACTGTCATTGCGGGCAAATCCGCCGTAAAGGGGATTGTCACTGTCAAGTACGGTGATATATTCACCGGCCGGAACCTCGAACCCGTAATCCGCAAACGAATGCTCGGGATTGAAATTCAGCGCAAAAATATACTCTCCACGCGTCAAAACCAAAACTTTTTTCTCCTCATCCGCGCGCACGCACGAAGGTTTTGCTTTAAAAAGCTGATTCTCAGAGAATAAATGAATCATATCCCTGTCAAAGAAAAGAAGGTCGCGATACCTCAGGAGCGGCGAATCCGCCAGCGACCACTGTCGCCTTGCATAGAAACAGGACCAGTTGTTGCCCTCTCTCGGGAAATCTATCCACTCAGGATGACCGAATTCATTGCCCATAAAGTTCAGGTAACCGTCACCGGCTGCAGCTGCGGTCACAAGCCTTATCATCTTATGCAGAGCAATCCCTCTGTCAACAGTGGGATTCTGCGACTCCTTGTTCATCGACCAGTACATCTCCTTGTCCATCAGGCGGAAGATTATGGTTTTGTCCCCGACCAGAGCCTGATCGTGACACTCGGCATAACTGATGGTTCTCTCTTCAACCCGCTTGTTGGAAAGTTCGTACCAGATCTCTCCCATACTCCAGTCCCAGTCGCTTCTCTCCTTTATCCACTTTATCCAATGGTCCGCCACACCCATACTCATACGGTAGTCGAACCCCGTGCCCATCTCCTTCAGGGGTGCAGCAAGGCCAGGCATTCCGGACATATCCTCCGCAATGGTGAATGCACGCCTGTTGACCTCCTTCACAAGAATGTTCGCAAGGCCCAGATAGACAAGTGCATCCTCATCCTGACCACCGTCAAAGTAGGAATCGTACCCTACGAAATCGCGCTCCAGCCCGTGGTCGTAATAGAGCATGCTCGTCACTCCGTCGAAACGGAATCCGTCCAGACAGTACTCCTGCATCCAGTATTTCAGATTCGAGAGCAGGAAATGCAGGGTTTCGTTCTTGCCATAATCGAAGCAGCGGCTGTTCCAGGCCGGATGCTGCCCTCTTGGGCCTTCGTGGAAATAGGTCGTATAGGAGCCGTCCAGACGGCCGATTCCCTCAACTTCGTTGCTTACGGCGTGACTGTGGACCACGTCCATAATCACTGCAATTCCGGCCTGATGCGCCGCATCCACCAGAGCCTTGAACTCCTCCGGAGTCCCGAACCTGCTGCTCAGGGCAAAGAAACTTGAGACCTGATAGCCGAAACTGCCGTAGTACGGATGTTCTTGCAGGGCCATAATCTGGATGGTGTTGTATCCCCCCTCGATTATTCTGGGAAGAACGTTCTGCCTGAATTCATTGAAAGTGGCCACCTTCGCCTCTTCGCTGCACATTCCGATGTGCGCTTCGTAGATGACGGGGGATTCTATTTCCGGTCCGCGTCTGCAGTGCCATCTGTACGGCTTTTCCGGAGTCCAGACCTGAGCGGAGAAAATCTTCGTGTCAGGGTCCTGGACGCATCGCGTGGCGTACGCGGGAATCCTCTCCCCACCACCTCCCGGCCACTCCACATACCATTTGTAGAGGTCTCCGTGAGAGACGAGACCGGCATCCGCTTTCAACTCCCAGTTCCCGTTTCCAATCGGAGAGAGCTCCCATTCCGGGCTTCTCTTCCATCCGTTGAAACTCCCTATCAGATAGATTTTTGTAGCATTCGGAGCCCACTCACGGAACACATACTTGCCGCCTTCCCTGTGAAGGCAGTAATAGAGACTGCCATTGACAGACATCTTAAGGCTCCCTGCCCCTGCAAGCTCTTCCTTTTTCCCGATGATTTTCAGGTAACGTCTCTCTATCGCCCCCCTGTACGGCTTAAGACAGGGGTCCTTGTCATATATCTTCAACTGCTTTCTCATACGACGCCAAATATAAAACAGATTCTATCAAATTTAACAATTATTTTTCTCTTTTTCCCCCTTTGTTTGTACTTTTGCAGGTATCTTTTTCACCTGAAATGATTATCAAGGAAGCCACATTTGCGGGAGGGAGCACGAACGTCTCCCAGAAGCCGAAAAACCTTCTTCCCGAGTTCGCGTTCATCGGAAGGAGCAATGTGGGAAAGTCATCCCTGATAAACTGCCTGTGCGGGCGCAAAAGCCTGGCCCACACCTCATCCACGCCCGGAAAGACGCGGGAGGTCAACCATTTCCTCATCAACGGGAAATGGTATCTTGTCGATTTGCCGGGGTACGGCTACGCGAAGATGAGCAAGACAGGGCGGGAAAAGTTGGAAAAGACCATCGGCAACTATATCTCCCTTTCGCAGGAGATGATGTTGCTCTTTGTCCTGATAGACAGCCGGCACGACCTTCAGAAGATTGACCTCGATTTTCTGATCTCCCTCGGAGAGAATGGCATCCCATTCTCCATCATCTACACCAAATGCGACAAGTCGGGAGTCAACGCCCTCGCCTCGCGCATAGCCGGAATAGAAAAAAGTCTTCTGGAATATTGGGAGACCCTTCCACCCCACTTCAAAAGTTCGGCCGAGACAGGGATGGGACGCGAGGAGATTCTTTCCTACATAGAGTCAATTCTAAAAACACTATAAAACTTAATGACATCCTATGGAACAGTTTGAACACAAATTCAAGATTTTTTCCTGCAGGGGCTCGCGTTATCTGGCGGAAAAGATAGCCGCATCCCTCAAAACGGAATTGGGGAAGACCGAAGTGACGGTTTTCAGCGACGGGGAATTCCAGCCCGCATACAACGAAAGCGTCAGAGGCGCCACCGTATTCATCGTCCAGAGCACCTTCCCCCCCACCGACAATCTGTTCGAATTGTTGCTTATGATTGACGCTGCCAGAAGGGCTTCCGCCTACAAGGTCATTGCCGTAATGCCCTATTTCGGATGGGCCCGTCAGGACAGGAAGGACCGCCCCAGAGTATCCATCGGAGCCAAACTGGTGGCAAATCTCCTTTCCGCAGCCGGATGCGACCGCGTGATGACCTGCGACCTCCACGCAGACCAGATTCAGGGCTTCTTCGACTTCCCCGTGGATCACATCTACGCAAGTTCCGTCTTCCTGCCCTATCTGCGCTCTCTCAACATTGACAACCTGTCAATCGCATCCCCCGATATGGGAGGAGCGAAGAGGGCGAATGCCTATTCCAGAATTCTCGGCGTGCCTATGATTATCTGTCACAAGTCACGCGCGAAAGCCAATGTGGTCGATTCGATGACCGCAATCGGAGAGGTCGAGGGGCGCAATGTCGTCATCGTCGATGATATGGTCGATACTGCCGGCACAATTACGAAGTGCGCCGATATGCTCAAGGAGAAGGGTGCTCTCAGCGTCCGTGCCGTGTGTACACATCCCGTCCTCTCCGGCAAGGCCTACGAAAGGATTGCGGCTTGTTCCCTTAAGGAATTCATCGTCACCGACACCATTCCTCTCCGCACCGACGTTGACACTTCCAAGTTCTCCGTCCTTTCAGTCGCCCCCATCTTCGCCGAGGTCATCGAGAAAGTCTATCATTTCAAGCCCATCAGCGATTCTTTCGTATTCTAGAGCCTGTTTTGAGATATGATACTGGACGACTCCATTTCCATTGACGAGGCTTACGGCATTATTGTCGGCAAGCTGAAATCTTTCTTCAAGTCGTGCGGCAAGACAAATGCTGTCCTTGGCCTCTCCGGAGGTATCGACTCCGCACTTGTGGCCGCGCTGGCCGTGGATGCGCTGGGAGCGAAGAACGTTCACGCAGTGCTTATGCCATCGCAGTACTCTTCCCTGCACTCCGTATCGGATGCTCTGGATCTGGCCAACAATCTTGACATCTCGACAAACCTTGTCCCTATCGACAAAATCTACAGCCTGATGCTGTTTGAAATGCACAACTTCTTCGAGAAAAGCAAGTGGAGTGTGGCCAACGAGAATCTTCAGGCAAGAATCCGTGGGGACATCCTTATGGCATATTCGAACCGTTTCGACGCGCTGCTTCTCAACACTTCCAACAAAAGTGAGCTTTTCGCAGGGTATGGTACGCTGTACGGTGACCTGTGTGGGGCAATAATGGTGATTGCCGACCTCTATAAGACCCAGGTTTTCGAATTGTCCGACTTTATCAACAAGAAAGCCGGACGCACTGTCATACCGGATGCCATAATCGAAAAGGAACCCTCCGCCGAACTGCGTCCTGACCAGAAGGACACGGATTCCCTACCCTCATACGACCTGCTCGACCCGGTTCTGTATGCCCTCAACGAGGGAGGCTATTCCCCGAAAGACGTGATTTCGCACGGAGTATCGAAAGAGTTGGTTGACAGAGTGTTGAAGCTCAAGCAGAATTCCGCGTTCAAGCTGATGCAGATACCTCCTGTCCTGACAATCGGCAACCATCCGATAGTACCTGCATACAAATGCATCTGAGACGCTGCAACCTGTCTGAATGAAAGTATTCCTGATATCCGCGATACTGCTCGCCCTTGCCGTGGCGGGGATGGCTGTCACCATTCTGGTAAAGCCGGGAGGCAAGTTTCCCGACGGGGAGATTTCCCACAACAGGGAACTCCGGAAGCGAGGGATAATCTGCGCAAAGGAGGAGGAATTGAGGCTCTGGAAAAAGAAGAAGAGGCCCGGCCGCTCATTCCAATGTCCCGAAAGCGGCTGCGAGGGATGCAGTTTCAGGGAAGAGCAGGGAAACTGATTTGCTATTTTCGGGCATAATTGATAAATTTGCCCGTCCGAAAGCCCAGGTGGTGGAATAGGTAGACACGCGGGACTTAAAATCCCGTGGCCAGCAATGGCCGTACGGGTTCGATTCCCGTCCCGGGCACCAGGAAAGAACATCAACTTTTATAAAGTTTAAAAAGTCTAATAATGAGCACTTTCGTGGTCAATTCAAGTATTACGGCGATCCGGCCATTCATATGAAGATGTAACTTCGCTATATCTTGGAGGCGAGGGTGGCGTAGTCCTGAGACTGTTTCTATTCCGAGATCAGCCACTTCCAGACCGGGATAACAAATATGGTATAACCATTCACAACGAGAGTATCCTCGTCGTCGTGGTCTGTAATTATATAGGTCTTTGCCGGTTTTGTACCCTTGGTGCCGGCCATTGCCCCACGAATCTCTCGCCTGCGTGTCTTTTCGCCTTCCAGACTGAATGTTACCTGATAAACCGCTTCAGTCTTATTGCCGTCACAAACCACAAAATCAGCCTTGGCCAATCCGTTGTTGAAATAATACAGATCAAAGCCCTGTCTTGCGCAGCGACGACGGAGTTCCAGATAGACTATGGTCTCCAGACGGAATCCTAAATTGTTTCCTGAAAAGGCATTCTGGCGTTTGTCCATAAAAGCAACATCTATTGCGTATGCTTTTTCGTTTCGGATTCTTTCCTTACTCTTAGTGGAGTATTTGCCCAGCGTGGAAATCAGATATGTTTGTGTGAGATATGACAGGTAATTGTTAACTGTATGATCACTCTTGATGGCAAAACTCTTCTGTAGATTTTCCTTAACAATATATGATGGAGCGGTATCAAGAAGATTTGTTGCCATTTTTTTCAAAGCATCTATGTTGCGGACTTTGAAACGCTTCCTGATATCCTGATTGATGATATTATTGAAGAGGGTATCTATGTAGTCTTTCTGATTACTTTCAGACAGCAGTTCCGGGAAACCACCCTGTTTGAGGTAACAGGCAAATTCACCTTGGAGCAGCCCACGGTTTTTAGTAGTCAGGCGTTCTGTTTCCACACCCTTGTATTTGCACCAATCTGCAAAGGAAAACGGGAACAACTCTATTTTATGGTGCCTGCCGGTAAGATGTGATGCCAGTTCGCCGCTGAGAAGTTTAGAATTGCTTCCGGTTACTACGATATGCAGTTTCTGGCGGAGAAGTCTGTTCACAAAAAGATGCCATCCGTCAACATTCTGGATTTCGTCAAGGAACAAATAGTCGAACTGTCCGTAGATCTTATAGAGGAGTTCAAGAACCTTGTCAAGATCTTCCGAATTCAGATTCTTCAAGCGGTCATCGTCAAAGTTCGTATAAGCATATTTCACCCCGGCCTTTTCAAGTGCATTGAAGCAGAGCGTGGACTTTCCGCTTCTCCGCACGCCTATGACTACCTGTGCCAATTTGCTTTGCAGATTGATTTTGTCTTCTTCCGGGCGGTGTATAAACATATTTCTTCTCATTTCATCCAGTTCATCCTGTTGCTCCAGAAGGACTTTCTCGATAATACTTGCATTCATATACCTTTTCTTTTTGTAATGCAAATATAGCGAAGAATTTTATTTAGTGCGACTAAATCTATTGATTATTATAATTGTAATGCGAATAATCTGTGTAAAATGCTCAAGATTAATGCGAATAATTCTCCAAGTGGTAAGCATCCGAAGAAGTGCAATTCACGTAAGTGAGGTGTAACTTTGTCACACTAACACAAACTGACAATCTTACTTTTGTCCGTATGACATCATAAGAACATAGCCATATACAGTGGCAGATACGTTATTTCATCCTCGACAAAGGTGTTTGACTTGCATAAGACAATTGATTTTGCAATGCGCCATCCCTCGTTTACGAGTGCATAGTCAAGTGACGAATGAGACTTGTAGTTATCCCCGGACTTGACTTCCACAACCTCTATCCCGGAAGGTGTTGCGATAAGGAAATCCAGCTCATGCTTGCTCTTCTTATCATAATAGTGAAGGTCAATCCCTTTTTTCGACAGTTCGACTGCTACAAAC
>JAZLIS010000022.1:0-12946 GCA_045617505.1 Bacteroidales bacterium
GGCCTGAGACATTTGTATTGTTATATTTCTTGTTGCTGCCGTCTATCCATTCCACATCACAGCTGGAAAGGAGATCTCTAAGTTCTGTCTTATTCGGCATGCGCCAGTTGCTGCCCCAGAGCTTGGTGGCGGTGTCGGTGATGTCGTCACCAGTATGGGAGAGTTCAGAAGAGCCGGTGTTGTGGTCATCGGTCCATGAAAAACCAGGTAAATCAGGATTATTGTTATATGTCCCGCCCCAAGTGTAATAGCCGCCGTAGTCCTCTGCCTTGTTGTTTTCTGCACCTACGTTATATTCAGCAAACTTAGGACCGTTCTCCCAAAGCTGCACCCAGTTTACATCGATATTGCCTGTACGCTTGGCACTACCAGTTGTTGTAGAACCCGATGCTTCTTCAAACACAAACTCAAAATCCGCACCATAATATTTTGCAACTTCTACGCCATCCTTCATGACCTTCATGACCTGGGCGTTCATGCTCATGCCGCACACGAGTGCCACGAGCGAGAATAATATCTTTTTCATTGCTCTATATATTTATTTGTTGTTTTATTTTAACTTCCATATGCGCCAGTCGCTCCCCGTTAAGGGGGAGCTGTTGCTTGCGACTGAGAGAGTCTTTTTACTTGTTAATTTCTACACCGGCGGCATTATACATCTTGCCGTCCTTACCGATGATGATGAGTTTGCCACCCTGGATAAACTTCTTGCCGTTACGTTCGTTGATGACCGCCTTGTCAGTTGCAGCACCTTCGATGGCGGTTGGCGTAGGATCATATTCTCCATACGCTACTACCAAGGTCTTGCCCTCGGCAAGAGCAACACTAAGGACAGGCTCTGCCTGATCCTTCAAATAGAGGACTGCGTGATTCACGCCCTCCACTGTTTCATACTTGACGGTAGGCACGTCTTCCAGCTTATAGCTCGTTTCCGCACCATCGTAAGTGGCAATGATGCCCTTTACTGGTTCTTCGGCTGCTGCCCCAGGCGCAACGGGAGCATCGGCACTCGCTATGCTGAGTCCTGCTAGCATCAAGATGAATGAAAGTAGATACTTCTTCATTTTTTCTTTTGTTTGTTAATGTTAATATTTATGTGAACTATGAATCGTATATACACAAAAAAACCGTTTCATCTTGATTGTAAAATATTTGGTTTGTTCTTGTTTCCAGGTTACACGCACAAAGAATCCGTCCGGGGTTCAAGATTGAATCCCAGACGGCAAACGATGTTATTGAATACTGCTAAATTGCTGACTATAAAACAGTTGCTCACCCCCCCCCTGAATGGAAGCAGGCCAGAAAAGACTGATATTGAGGGTATGCGTTGCCATAAGATTTCCAAAATTACAAATTTTTTCCGGCACAGAAAATGATTTCAAGAAAAATTCTTTGCAGATTAACAATTTTTGACTTCCACAAACCTACAAAAACTTAAGCATACCTCAAGCATTTCTGCGAGGGGTATGCTGTAAATAACGGATTTTTAGGGTGATTATTGTGTGGAAGTTCGTACATACGCAAATCATTTGCGTTATACGAAAAGTTGCGCGGACGCGAGTCACTCGCGTTTTGCGCAACTTTTTTAGGGGGTTATGCATCCTTGCCGGTGACCTCCAGGGAGGTGTCGCCTCGCTGGATTTTGACGGAGCGGCCGGCTGCGATGGCTTCGGGGAGTTTCTCGACTACTGCGAACATCAGGAGCAGTCCTACAGCCGTCAATACTGAGCCGTCGATGCTGCCCATTGGAGGGCAGAAGAAGCCGCCGACTATCAGGAGGATGCTGACTACGAGGTTGATGCGATAGACTGTCATAGCTCAACGGTGTTTTTAGTACTGGCTTCCAGCCAGAGGAGTTAGGGGCTCACTGAGACCGGACACTGCGTGCCCGGTTACTCAGATACTGCCTTCCAGGCAGAGCCCCTTTCCTCAGGCTATTTGTCGGGCGGATTCGTACAGACGCGAATCATTCGCGTCTGTACCAAACCAGCCCTTACGGTCAGAATCCGATGCCTCCGCCGGTGTCATCTCCTTCGGAACCGCCACCGGTGCCGGAGCCGGAGCCCGGATTGTCAGGGTTTTCGTCGTCCTCGTTTTCGCCACTTCCAGAGCCAGAGCCGCTTCCGGAGCCAGAACCTGAACCGGAACCGGAACCGCTTCCACTTCCTGAGCCGCTACCGCTACCAGACCCGCTGCCAGCCGCACTTCCGTACCCTACTTCGTAGTCGGGGGTGAGGAAGGCGCTCTTTTCGCCGCCGTAGCTGTTGACGGCTCCCTGGTAGGCATCCTCGTCGGCGTAGGTGGCCAGGAGGGCGTTGTGGTCGATGAGGGTCTGGGTGCTGACCTTGGTCTTGCCGTCGGTCTTGCGGGAGTGAACCCAGCAGTAGGCACGGTTGCCTTCGACGGCCGCGTGGGCCAGCTTGCCGTTCACCACGGTGAAGGCCTCGGCTATCACCTGAGCGATGAGAGGAGCCGTATTGTTCTTATCCAGAACCACATAGCAGGCCTTGAACACTCCGTAAGGCAGGGCCGTGGCGGCATTCACCAGCTGCTCCACATCGTAGAACGAAATCTGGTCGCCATAGTTGTAGTCCGGGTTGTTCTGCACCACAGCGTTCGCAAACTGAGCGATGGTCGTTGAGGCGTCAATCACCAATGAGCCCAGAGCGATGTCGGTCACATCCCGACCGTTCGATGCCGTCACCACGATGGCGGGCAGAGAGCCCTGGGTGATGGTGTACGGAGCCACGATACACGCGCCACCGGCCACCTCGCTCTTGGTCAGATAGACTGGAGCGTGCTGCATATTCACCTTCACGAACATGTTGTAGTCGCTCACGCCGGCTGCCTTGTTCTCGAATCCGCTGCGGAGCAACGGCATAATGCCCTTGTACATCTGGATGATGTTGCCCCACTTCATGCGCACCCTCTGCTGAGCCGCAGTCTTGCGGTCGGTGGTCGCCGTAATCTTCTCAGAGACAATCGTGCGTCCCTGAACCTGGCTGAAAGTAAAGTCTCCAGCCGATCCCGACATGCGTCGGATAAGTCCTTTCAATATTGCCATAATACAAATCGTTTTTTGGGTTGAACAATCTCCGCCTCCTTCAGGCCACCGCTGCGGCTTCATCCCCGTTGCAAGGCCCTTCCCCGTACACCTCTCCTCCGTTCGTTGTCCGTTCATTGTCCGTTCTGAAACGGAGAAATAGCGGAGGTAGAGCGACCTTGGTACGAACCTGCTTCGGATCTGCTGCCGTGAGCGGCACGGACAGAGCCTTCCGGCTGCGGGTGATTCACTCTTGAGTCACGATGCAAATTTATGGCAATATTATGGGCTGGCAGTGGGTTGTCCCGAGAGTTGAAAGGGTGTTGTCCCGGATTCTGAAAGGGGCAGTCCCGACCAGTCACTGAATTCAATCGTTAACACGTTAACAAAGTAACATTCCGCACTGTCCTACAGCGCGTTACCATGTTACCACGTTACCGGCGTTATTTTATATCTGCACCCCTCCCACTTCTTCTTGCCCTAAGGGCTTTTTAGGAAGGATGATATTCTGAGTATCGCGCGGGCGGGCGCGCACGATGCCGTTGTCATCGTCAACACGGCAACATTCCGCAAAAACCACAAATTTCAACCGATAACACGGTAACATATCAACCTCGAACCGGTCGAAAATTCCGGCCAGTTGCGGCTGGAAGCCGCTACTATGAGTAACCGTGACCATCGAAGCGAAGCGGTGAGGTCTGGGTACTGGCCTCCAGCCAGAGGTAGTGCCTTCCAGGCACGGCTTGGTGATGTGTGTCTGTCTCATACCGGGGACTTTGCCCCATCCGTAGGCAAAATCGGCAAAGCCGATTTTTCCCATGGTTACTCAGATACTGCCTTCCAGGCAGGACTCGTTGCGGCTGGAAGCCAGTACTGTGAAGCGATGAGTGTGAGGTACTAGCCTTGAACCGATCGAAATTTTCGACCAGTTGCTGTAGGTCAGCCGTTTTGCTCCTCGGGAGAATTATCTGCAGGCAAAAGGAAATCGCTTGCCTTCGATGACGAGATTGCCGATTTGCCAGTCTTGCTCTCAAGTTGCTTGCGTGCAGCCTTTGCCACACTACCGCCCTCCTTGGCAACTTTGGCACTCTGAGTGAAGCCTTTCGGATTCTTCTGTTTGGAGATTTCAGCCGTAGATGCTTCTGCCAGCATATTCAAAGCCAGCTCCACATTGGTCATATTGTCGCGAAGATTCTCTTTCTTCAGCCCCTTGTGCTGCTTATACTGACGTGTCGTCATTCCGCTCCATTCTTTTGTGATGATGTCTGTCAACGAAGCGTACTGCTGCCCCTGTTTCACCCCGGCACGGTCCCATTCGTCAGTCAATTCCTTGCGCACCTCTATGCCCTTGATACGACTGTTTATCCACTTGTCGCTATAACCCAAACGCTTGTAATCGGCAATGGCCTGATCGAAGCTCAATTCAGGGTCTTGCATTTGGTCGATGCGCTGTGATGCTACCTGCGCCATCCACCGCTTGAACGGCTCGGCCTTGTGCGATGGGATGCTCTGGATTATGCGGAAAATTCCAGCCATATCTGCCGACATCTGCTCGTGCATTCTTCCATCTTTCCCTTTCATATCAACCAGGGTACAAATTGTACCCCAGTTGGAGCCAAGTTCGGGATCACGGGCTTTCATCTTCTTGACATACTGTTTTGGATCTGCGCTATCCGTCAGTATCTCAACCACATCCACGATGGAGAAATACCATTTCTCCTGCTCTTCGTCCCATACTGTCCGGACTTTCCTATCCTCAAACAGCTGGATTTTTTCTCTCTTTGTCATGATATTATCCATTAATTGTCGTTTACATCCACAAATATACCTAATCCAATGGTATTGGCAAGCCGCTACCTCAAAAACCGCTCCAGCAGGGGGATTACTTTGCGGAAGTTGGCAGGGGGTTCGGTGCGGGCTTTGTCGATGGCCTTGTAGTCGTCTTCGCCGGCTTTGGGGAAGAACTCCTTGCAGAGGGCGGGACTGCCGCTGCCGCTCAGATAGCCTTTGCCCACACACCAGCCCACGATATTGAGCCAGGTGCGTATCAGACTCTGTTCGGCATCCAGCCGCCTGCGGCTCTTGAGCAGTTTCCACAGGTTGTCGCTCAGCTCCAGCATCTCTCCCTCCAGCGGATAATCCACACCCAGCATACGGTTCAGTCCCATCTGGATGCTCGATGCCGTCACGCCACCTCTCCAGCGGCCCTTGTCCACCAGCGACTGGAGCGTGCGGAGAATCCTCTTCTCCTCCTGAGTCAGCTCACGGCCCATCGCCCTCTTCTGACGGTTTATCTGGCTGCCGCCCTCGTAAATGTAGCCGTTCAGCCCACGGATAATCTCCAGCTTCTTAACAATGGTCTGCACATCCCCGGAAGTCAGTTTGTGACGGTTCATAAAGAGGAACTGACCGAAAGTGCCCTCCTCGAACAGCTCGGGATTGTCCAAATCCAGATAATCCTCCAGCCCCTTGTATTTCTCATGCATCAGCAGTTCAGACTTGATATTGTCCCTCATATTCATGGCACGGGGCTTCACGTTGCGGCTCGGCCACGAATTGTGCGCCTTGTTCACCTCGTGACGCGCATCCTTCACCGCCTGGGAGCAATCCCTGTGATACAGCCTCAGGGCAAGCACGTTGAATTGCCGCTCCTTCAGTTCGCTGTTGAAGAACTCCTCCAGTTCATTCAGTTCATTTTTCAGGCAAGTGAGTTTCTCACAAGCCTTTGTACGTTCGCGATCCAGTTCATCGCTCAGTTCATTCAGATTGCCGTAGGCGGCCTCTTCCCAGTCACGGACGCTCTCGCTGAGTTTCCTGTCCACCTTGGCACAAATCTCGGGCACACTCTTTTTCAGTTCATCGCCCAGTTCATAACTCTCATTGTCTATCAGGTCCAGCACAAAGCCGGAAGTGAGGCATTGCGGATTGAGAGTGAGCAGGTTAATCCACCCGTCCACCTCCGTTGAGCATTCCTCGAAGCGCACGTCGATCGCCTCCTTGAACGGGAGGAACTGACTCCAGCGGCTTCGCATCCGATTCAGTTTGCAGCACACCATATCCACCTCGGACTGCAATGCGCGAAGTATATAGATTCTTGATTCCGTGCGTCCTGATTCCCAATAGCGGCTCACCAACTCGCCCACACCTCTTATGAGCTTTCCCAGCTCGGTTTCATTTGTCTTTTCCATTCTTCAGGCTTGTTTTGGTTTGTATCCGTATTTCGGTTCGTTTTTCAGTTCATTTTCGGTTCATCTCAGTTTTTTCCGAGACAACTCTCTCATTTTCAGATGAACTGAAAACGTCCTTCAGTTTATTTATCCAGTCCTTGTGGGGTCTTATGGTCCATTTTCCTTTGCGCTCAAATTCAGGAGACAACCTGTGGCATAAGGCGCCGGTTCACAGACTCATCCTGCGATTCTTCAAATATACAATATAAATTTTATGAAGCAACAAACAAGTTATCCACCGTCTGTTCAGTCGGACTTGTTCAATTACCTGCGGCCGGAGCAGCAGGAGTTTCTGAAACCTATTCTTCGTGTGCTTAAGAAGCCGGCTCAGGAGGAGCTTTGTGTGGCTCTTATCGATTACCTCGAAACGGGTATTCCCGAGCCACCCATCACCTTCAATCTTGGTGTCATCTTTATGTACATCATTCACGGCTGCGAACCCAAGGGCGACAACCCGGAAGACCGCAAGTTCCTCTATCCACTGCATGAGGTACTGGCTTCCAGCCAGAGGGGTGAGGAGAGTCCCAACACCGGACACTCCGTGCCCGGTTACTCAGGGTGGAGGCTTCCAGCCTCATCTGCGGGCAGGGAGTTCGCCTCATCCGCAGGCGGGGGCTTCGCCCCATCCGCAGGCAAAATCGGCTTTGCCGATTTTCCCCACGGTTACTCAGATACTGCCTTCCAGGCAGAACAACCCTCACGTCCAGCTGATACTGCCTTCCAGGCAGAACAAGCCTCACGTCCAGCAGATACTGGCTTCCAGCCAGAGCTTCCTCGATTTACAAACCCCAAATTCATTTCAGCTTTATGAACAAGAACACCAACCTTTGTGTCGATCTCAAGACCATTATGCAGGAGGATACCTTCCTCAACCAGGGACAGACTTACCGGGGATGTCTCACCCGTGACGGCGAAGAGCATTATCTCTTCGAGGAGGCAGTCCGTGTCGATAAGCACGGCCGCCGTAACCCCAAACTCTTTGCCGGCGATTATGTCTCGCTGGTCCACATGCAGAACGGACGCTACCAGGTGCACATGCGCACCATTGACGCATCTCTCTGCGAAGACCGCCAGGAGCTGGCCTACAAGGTCTATTCCGAATTGTTGAACGCCCTGAATATCATAGACTGATGGCCGAGGATCTGTTCAACTTTGCAGCCGAGGAGGAACTTCCTCCACGCTACACCCTCCCGAGGGAGGCAAGCCTGCCGCCTGTAGTGCGGGAGCTTGTCAGCAATGCGCCCGAGTCGTTCAAGGTGCCCACGTTCTTTGCGGCCATCACCTGCCTTGCAGCCATCGCAACCCGTCTGCGTGCCTATTATCCCTACGACTCCGACCCCCACGCCATCCTGCTCCAGACCATCATAAGCGGAGAGCAGAGCTCCGGAAAGTCATTCGCCCGCAACAATGTGGAGAAAGTCATTATGGCCACACTCAAAAAACGTGACGACGACCAGCGTCGGCAGGAACAGGCCTACCGCGAACTCAAGCAGACCTCATCGAAGACCGAAAGGCTGCCCGACCCTCCGAAGACGGTCATCCGCACCTGCCCGATATCCATCTCCATCGCTCAGCTCATCAAGCGAGCCGATGCTCCCCAGCGATATTTCGGCACACCACTCACGCTCTGGAGTTTTACCGACGAACTGGCAGCGGCCACCGAGAGCAACAAACGCGCCTTCTCGAACATCAAGACCATAGCCCGCACCAGTTACGACCTCGGCTCCCAGTACGGAGTGGATTACCTGTCAGACAACTCCTACTCGGCCACCGTGGATATCCTCCAGTGCTCGCTGTACCTCTCCACACCCTCGGCCCTGGACCAATATGCCGACAAAGGATTCATCGAAGGAGGTGGCGTTACACGCACCATACTCGTACAGTTGGACGATGCACTGGGCGAAGCAGCACCCATATTCAAGGTCCTTTCGGCACGCCAGAAGGCCCATATCGACGGGATTCTCGACCTTATGGACAGGGATGTGTATGCCGAAGACGGCACCATAATGCCCGAGGAATATGTGGATATGAAGTGGCTCTGGCCCAGCATCAGCGAATGGTGCGACGAGCAGAACCGGCTCATCCTCCGTTCGGGCGACCGTGCGCACAACACCTTCTTCAAACGCTGCTCGGTCAATGCCTTCCGTATCGCCACCCTCTGTTACTATCTCTACCAGCTGGGTGGGGCAGGCAGCACCCGGAGCCGCAGGTTCTGCAAGCAGATTTACAACTATTGCGCCCAGTTCGACCTCGACACCAAGATGAGCAAGTGGGGCAGCCGCTTCATAGAGCTCACTCAGGCCCGCATCCACGGAGTGAGCCAGACCCGAGTGCCGGTATTCGACCAACTCCCGCACAGCTTCACCCGCGACCAGCTCGACGAACTCATCAAACGTCTGGAACTCACCACCGAGTCGCGCTTCTTCCTCTCGAAGTGGAAAGGACGCGGATGGGTCAGGGAAACCGCAGCGAAAACCTACGAGAAATTATGCTAGACAATCTCACCATCCAGAAGCTTCGCGACCTTCCCATCGAAGGTGTGGCCGAACGCCTGGGGCTCAGGGTCAGCAAACACACGAGCCTCTGCCCTTTCCACGACGACAGCCACCCCTCGCTCACCTTTGATGTCCGTCGGAACCGCTTCAAATGCTATGTGTGCGATGCCCACGGAGGAGTCATCGACCTTGCAGAGCGGGTCCTCGGCATAGGCTTCAAAGACGCCTGCCGCTGGCTCGCCGACAGCAGCAATGTCATCCTCGAAGAGTGGAAGCCGGTTCGTACAGACGCGAATCATTTGCGTGTGTACGAAAGGCGTGTGTTCAACCCCGAGAAGTATCGCAGGTTCTTCGATTGGCCCTTCATCAATCAGGCAGCCGGAGAGTTCCTCTTCGAGAAACGGCATATCGACCCTCGTGTAGTCCGTTGGTGCCGCCTCACCAGCTATACTGACCGAAACGGCATCCCTTGGCTCCAGATACCATACTTCGACATCGATGGCCACCTCACCGGAGTCCAGTGGAGAAACCTGATGCGGCTGGAAGCCGCTACTCTGAGTAACCCCGTACGAAGTGCGGGGGTTACGAAGCAGGAGTCAGAGTCTGGCTGGAAGCCAGTACCTCGGTTCAAGTTCCCGTATGGAAGCAAATGTCATATCTATAATTTGCCGGTGCTGAAGATGCTTAAGCCCGGAGAAGACCTCTGGATAGCCGAAGGCTGCTCCGACTGCTGGGCTTTGCTTTCTTCCGGCCACAAAGCCATCGCCATCCCATCAGCCACTTTGTTGAAGCCCAAAGACCTGGAAATTCTCTCGTCCCTCACCTCTCACCCTTCACCCATCACCCTTCATATGTACCCCGATGCCGACGTCCCCGGTGAGCGACTCTTCTACAAACTGAAGGAGCAGTTGCCATCCCTTACCCGCCATCAACTTCCGGACGGCTACAAAGACTTCGGCCAATACTGGGCAGCAACACAAAATGTTACCACGTTACCATGTTAACGCCCATTTTCACCAACCCTCCAAAAACGACCACAAAAATGAATATCATCATAACCCGCTACCGCAAAACTGCCGAAGCACGTTGTACTGAGCCTGTCGAAGTAATCGACGGCCACCTTCTCATCGACGGCCAGAAAATCTGCGACACCGCAGAAAACGCCAATGGCGCCCTGCCCGAAGGCGAGTACGAAGTCACACTCCTCAAATGCAAGCAGTACAAGCGCAAAATGCTTGTCCTGAGCCCAGCTTGCCCTGAGCTCTGTCGAAGGGAAGGGCTGTGCCTGGAAGGCACTACACGCGAAGCGTCAGTAACCGGGGGAGAAGCCCTCGGACAGAGGACGGAGTCCAAGATCTGGCTGGAAGCCAGTACCCGATGCGACAGATGTCCGAAGCTGAAGTTCGTCTGCAACAACACCACCATGCCAATCTACTGCCCCATGCTCAAGCCCGGAAACGGAGTCCACAAACGGCTCGACGGCAGCATCATCCTCGGCACCCGCATCATCCCCGGCTGCCTCAAGCACCCCAAACAGGCCTTCGACTCAGTTTACGGCCGCATCCGCAAAAGCATCCAACGAGGCAACCAAGTACTTGTAACCATCAAAAATGAATTTGTATGAAACCTTTGCTTTTTGCCCTTTGTATCGCCCTGATGGCGACCTCGTGCGGAACCGTGAGGCAGGTCCAGATTGTAGAGAAAGTTTCGCGCGACACATTGTACCTGAGCAACGTCCAGTACGACAGCATTTATGTCTATCAGGACCACCTCACCGACCGCTCACGCGATACCATTTACATCCGGGATGTTCAGTACGAATACAAGTACAAGCTCCTTCGTGACACTGTTTATAAAGTTCAGATTGACACCATTCCCGTCATCCGAGAAGTGGAGGTCATCAAGACCGAACGCTACACGCCCGCCATCTACAAATGGTCACTGGGCATCTGCATAGCCCTGATTATCCTTATCGTTTTATCAATCGTTAAAAAATTCTTCCTATGAGACAAATCACCGAACTCATCATCCACTGTTCTGCCACTCCCGAGGGCAAGGACTTCACTGCTGCCGACATCGACCGCTGGCACAAAGCCCGGGGCTTCAAGATGATTGGCTACCATTATGTCATCCGGCTTGACGGGACCATCGAGCAAGGCCGCCCTCCCGAGATGGTCGGAGCCCACTGCACCGGCCACAACGCCCACTCCATCGGCATCTGCTACATCGGGGGCCTCGCCCCCAACGGCCGCCCGAAGGACACCCGCACCCCGGAGCAGAAAGACTCCCTCTGGGCACTCGTCCAGGCCCTCCAGCGGCAATTCCCAAACGCCACTGTTCACGGACACCGCGAATTCGCCAACAAAGACTGCCCGTGCTTTGAGGTGAAAGATTTGTAGGACTTTCGTACAGACGCGAATGATACGCGTCTGTACGAAAACTTAGCTGGCAAAAAGTAACGATCTCAACGAGTCCAGAGACTTTTGCTCGTCAGTTGTCTTTAATGACTTTACGGCATTATTGTATTCTTCCGACAGCTCGGAGACCATAGGCGCACGTTGAAAACTCTTTTCTGCAGCCAGCAGTCCTTTTACCATATCAATGTAATGGAAAAGCACCTCCCGTAGCGTCACGTCATCCAGCTGGGATGACAATTGGCAGGAAAGGTAGAAGAACCTGTAGAGATATGCATAGAACTCTTTCAAAGTCCCTATCCTCATCTCCTTCAGACTCTCATTCTGAACCAACGGATACTCCATCGACACAAAATCTTCTGCATATTTTCCATTATTCAAGATATCCTGGCGGGCCTGCAGTGTACAGACAATCTGCCCTAACGAGATGATATCCCTGAAGTTTTTTTCGGTTGGCTTACGGATGTCTATGCAGCAGTCAAGAACCCCCTCCGGATTGTATATGTAGTCCTCTCCTTTTGACATCAGCCGGATGCACTGCACCGGATGCTGCTCAAAGGTCATATACTTATTGCTTATGAGCTCATTGGCAACAGCAGTGAACAAGTCCCGTTCTCTCGGATTCAGCCTGCTGACGGCATTCATCACCCCCCGGAACATCACTATCTCATTAGTTCTGCAATTATTCCTGCGGAAGAAATCAAGAATCCATTCCGCCATTTCCGACTTACTGCTTATCATCGTTCAAATCATTTTTTGTCTCTTTCCATTCATTAACCGTCTGCTGTGCAACGCTAATAAAACCATCGGCACTGAGAATTTGCAGAAGTTCATCGTCCGAGTAGTCCTTGTACGAGTCCAGATTCAGATTGAGCATCAACCTCCTGCGTTCCTTAAGGCTTGAATGATTAAGGTTGAATTTCTCTATCGTAAAACGGGCGCGCTCCTTATCTCTGTCGTTCAGTCCAAGTGCCGGAACCATCTTTCCTGTCGCCTCATAATAAAAGAACCTCTCTGCATCCTCTTCTACCGGGTTAATCAACTTGTGGTTGTCGTCCTTGGTACTAATATGCCTGTCCTTATACTTGGCACCATAATCCTCATCCAAAGAATCGACAACATAATTCTCCCACCTGAAGATATAGTCCTGAAACAGAGCCTGCTTGCGGAAATGATCTATGTGAGAGCTGTCAAGACTGACCGGAGCCTCCGTATATCCGCTCATTCCCGCCTGCTCATTCTTCAGGATATGCTCCCGCCAGATGCGGGAACGTCCCTCAGTCTCACTCCAATTCGTGTGTGGTTTCTTATTGAATTCCTCAAAGTCCTCACACGGAACACCTTTATTCACCTTGCGCATACTTCTCCTTTCGCTTCAAATCGAGATTCAACTTATATGCTTCATCATATCGCACACCATGTTGTTCCAGCCATTCAAGCTGCTCCTTCACTTTGCCCAAATCGGGCTTATCCTTGGCAAGTTCGTCAGCGGCTGCATCAATCTTCTCCTGCACCTCGGCATTACGAATCTCATTCAGCCCGAAATATCTCTGAAGGATATAATTGGACGTATCGCCATACGGCATAGTGGAGACATGCTTTTTTGCACCCCGGTCCAACACAATGAGAGTATCCCCATCCTCAGGATTGAGATCTGAGAGGATAAGGGACGAATGCGAAGTCAGAATGAACTGGCTCTTTGGGAACAAGCGTTTCAGACTCCCCACCACATTCATCTGCCACTGGGGGTGAAGGTGGAGGTCCACT
>JAZLIS010000023.1:0-2415 GCA_045617505.1 Bacteroidales bacterium
ATGATGGCATTAAGGATGATGTTTGGATAAAGAAGGCGGAGGTTGTGGGCAACTCGGTCATAGTAACTGCTCGTTCAAATTCTGGAGAGCATCTCAAATGTACAATGTCTGACTCCGGAGATTTCTGCACAAGTCAGAGCAAGAAATACGGACCAGTACTCTATAATAAGGATGGCATGGCTATCGGTTATCAATATTTTATATATTCCTTCACCATTTCCGACATCACAAAAAACACTACAGCCTCC
This sequence comes from Bacteroidales bacterium, assembly GCA_045617505.1. Lineage (GTDB taxonomy): Bacteria > Bacteroidota > Bacteroidia > Bacteroidales > UBA932 > Cacconaster. Next base: position 249 of record JAZLIS010000023.1, read on the forward strand.
ATCGGATATGCAAAGCCTGTGAGCATTGGCGTAACTCCTTCCGGTGCAGGTTCAGTTGAGATACAAGGAGGGGAATTATATGAAGGCGAGACGGTCAAATTGAAAGCAGTTCCCGCATACGAGTATGGCTTCGACGCATGGCTGGACAAAGACGGCTATGCATTGGTATGCGAAGAGGAGACATATCCGAATGTGCATCTTTCTTCAGACGGGATGAGCGTCAGATTCAAGGAGAACCTGATTCTTGACGGAGTGTTCACCGTTGCAGATGATGGAAAGGGCGCTGTCAAGAAGGTCCGATTCACCAGAGGTAATCTGTATCGCGACAGCGAGTTTTATTACAAAATCGAGCAGCACCAGTACGACTTCAACTCCGTTTATCCAGAAGGCTTTACCACCCACGTTTCACACTTCATGTGGTGCAACAATGAAAAAAATGCGGCAAGTCAGACATATGATACTTCATGGGACGGACAGACCTCTTTTTTCACGGAGACTGAACGCTTTTTAGTGTATGGCTTCAATCCTAAACAGTGCCATGCTCTTACAAACGAGGAGTGGCGTTATCTATTCAGCAAGGGTGATTATGATAATGATGCCCGCAGAGGCAAATATAAGACTGGCGTTACGGTCTGCGGAAAACGCAATTGCCTTGTGCTTCTGCCGGACAACTGGACTGGTGGTACAATAGAAAACAGCTACAACTATGTTGGATGGAAGCATATGGAGGCTGCCGGTGCAGTGTGTCTTCTTGCTGCCGGTTATCGCAATGGTGAACCGGGCTTTGGCGATCCGTTTGGTGTTAAAGGCGAGGGCAAGGCAGGCTACTACTGGTCTGTATCTCATGAAAGCGACAGTAAAGCTTTTAACTTATTCTTCAATGACGAAATTGTCAATCCGGAAAGCAGCGATGGCCGCTATACTGCCCAATCTGTCCGTCTCGTCACGGAAGTAACGGAATAACGAAGCCCTTAATACATCAAGCAGCCGTATATCGTCAAAGTTATGCGGCTGTATTTGTAGTCCGAAACTTTTGATTTCAGTTCTATCATTCTGTGACTTGTTGGCCGTAAAACTCATTTTTAACGGCCCTCAGCATATCTGGAATAGGTATTCTACTAAGCCGCCTAAGCATGTAAGTTCTTGTCAACGGAAAAAGCGGCTTTTCAGCCATAAATCACGATAACTTCTGTCCATTATGTCCATTCCTTTTTGTAATAAAATCGGAATGGACTAATTTTGTGACTTGAACTGAAAATCAGGGATTATGATAGATACACTTAACAATACAACAGACAGCAGGCTCCGCTACAGGAGTCCGAAAGTCAAGGTAATCGAGGTGAAAGTCCAAGGTATTCTTTGCTTTAGCGGAGATAATTCAACCTATAATTCAACCTACTCCGAACCTGAAGAGGATCAGCTCCCATAATCAGAAAATAAGAATCAATATATGAGAAATCTTATCAACGCTGCATTTGCAGTAATTATTGCGACCACGGCAATTTCCTGCACCAAGGAAATCCAGGAAGTCGTGGAGAATAACAATGCCACTATTGATGTGTGCATTGACGGAACCATCGAGGGTTATTCAGCACAGGAAGAGACAAAGGCTTCAGCTAAAACCGTTATCCGTATCGACTGGGTCGGTGGCGAAACGGTATATGTATATGACGGCGTGACGCCTATCGGGTCACTCACCGCAACAAAGGGCGATGCAGACGGCACATACGCAAAACTTAGCGGAACCATCACTGCGCCTTCAGGCAATAAGCCCATCACCCTTGTGTACAGCCCTCAGTTCAAAGATGTTCCTGCAGTAAGCGAGGGAAAGATTTCCCTTGACCTTTCCCTGCAGGATGAAGCCGAAGTTCCGTTCCTGATTTACGGAGTCCTGCCAGCTGTTACAGCATCAGCCATCAATGATGCTGTAGTGAAATTCTCCCTTGCCACTTCTGTCTACAAATGCAACTGCGCAAATCTTCCTGAAGGAGAACTCACGAAGGCGGAAATTAACAAAACCAACACCATATGTGATATCATTCTCTCGGATACAAGCAAGCCAACAGTCGGCGGTTCCAACTCTGGTTCTATTATCCGCACGTCAGGCTTCACCACCGCAAACAAGGACCAGAGAGCCATTTTTTCCGTTGCATTGGCTATTAGCGAA
>JAZLIS010000024.1:0-12802 GCA_045617505.1 Bacteroidales bacterium
CTCTGCTGAGCCGCAGTCTTGCGGTCGGTGGTCGCCGTAATCTTCTCAGAGACAATCGTGCGTCCCTGAACCTGGCTGAAAGTAAAGTCTCCAGCCGATCCCGACATGCGTCGGATAAGTCCTTTCAATATTGCCATAATCAAATCGTTTTTTGGGTTGAACAATCTCCGCTGCCCTCCGGCTCCTCGCCCCGACCTCATCCTCCGTTGCAAGGCCGTTCCCCGTACACCCCTCCTCCGTTCGTCCTCCGTTCATTGTCCGTTCTGAAACGGAGAAATAGCGGAGGTAGAGCGACCTTGGTACGAACCTGCTTCGGAGCTGCTGCCGCGAGCGACACGGACAGAGCCTTCCGGCTGCGGGTGATTCACTCTTGAATCACGATACAAATTTATGGCAATATTACGGGCTGGCAGTGGGGTGTCCGGCATTCCGCCTCCCCATGTCCGACCTATTCTTCGTACAGACGCGACTTCGTACAGACGCGTATGATTCGCGTTGTACGAAAACTTACACGCCAACATTTGAACTCCCGAAAGGAAGTGCTATATTTGCCCGTAGCAAGAAGACACTTCTGTCCTCAACCAGTTTGAGCTTACGGGTGTCGCGCTTGCAGATCGAGATTATGTGGACGAGATTCAGTGGGGAGTATCTGCAGGCCTGGCATATTCGTAGCGCAGATCACTCCCCTGAAACTTCAAGTCAGGCAAGCGGCCCGAGCCATCACACGGGCCCGAGTCATTATGTCCTGTTCCAGCATCACGCGAACGGGACACAACCCCCTCATTCCCAAAGCAATAAACTTTAAATCAACATAAACTATGGAAAACAACGAAATTCGTACATACGCGAACCGACGCCAAACCGAGTGCAATCAAGCTTGCTTGAACAATCGTGCAATCAAGAGCAGAGGCCAAGCTTGCTTGGACTATGCCGAGAGCAGCCGATTGAAAAGTTTACTTAATTGCCGGGGTGCGAAGGAGGAAACACCCGAAGGGGGTAATGATGTGCGTTGTCCCAAGCAGATCACGGCAGAAATGATTCCGGAGGGGGATGATTTGGAGACAATCAAACAAAGGTCAAAACTATTGAAAGAGTTTTACGACTGGTGGTTTCTCAATCACCCTGAAAGGAAGATTCACAACAACGCCCTGGACGAAGACATATGCGTCACTTACCTCTCCAAACACGAAACATCCGGTCAGGCTGCTCGCAGATACAAATCCACACTTGCAGTTCTTAAACTCGATTACATCTTGGAAAACGCAGTACCCATTCTTTCTGATCCGGCAGACAAAAACACCAAAGCCCAAAAGAAATTCGAAAAAATGCTGCTGATGAAATGCAAATGCGAAGACCAGAGCATTGTGAAACTGACAGTTGGCGTTTACAAAGACACATCACATAAAGAGCAATACTGCATCACTGTCATTGAAGCAGACCCTAAGGACTCATTCAAACAGAGCAAAAAACACGGTTCAGGAAAAAAGAAAAAAACGAACCGGCATAAAAAACCGGCTCGTTAAGATTTGCCTCAAGAAAGCGCGTCGGAATTTACTTCTAGAGCGAGGGCAGGCCGGGCGAGGACTTAGCACTATTTCCTTTCCCTTCCGGTGGGCGTCTAACATCTCACCGGCAAATATACCAACAATTTTCAAACTATGAACAACAAAACACATAACTCACACAACTTTTTTCGTACAGACGCAAATGATTCGCGTTTGTACCAACACCTGTACCTGAGGGGGAACTTCAAGCAGGAAATGTTTTTCGACAAGGTGGATATGGTGAACGCGTGGAACAGGCTGTGGCTGAGTGCTGAAGCGACCGGAGTGCAAGTGGTGTCCGCTGTGATCCTGAACAACCACTTCCATCTCACAGGAATTTTCCGCGACGAGGACCAGAGGACGCGCTTCAAACGGCACTTCCGCCTCAGTATCACGCAGTACCACAACCGCAGGTACGAGGTCAGCGGCACACTGGGCACCCGCACACTCAGGCACGCAGACCTAAAAGACGAGGAAGACCTCAAAGACTGCATCTGCTACCACCTGCGAAACGTGCTGCACCACGGTATCAGCAGCAACTTCCTCGACTACCCCTACAGCACCGCTCGCTTCGTCTTCGACCTGGCCTCAACGGACCAACAAGGATTCTACACTCGCGAGACGCTCCCTTCAAATCTCGCCAGCGCCTACCTACCCGCCCGCGTGCAGCTGCCGAAAGGCTGGATGATGACCCGCGAAGGCCTCATAGTCCCGCCAGACAGCGTCTTCCGCAAAGACCTCGTCGAAGAGCTTTTCGGCGGCTCCCGAGACAGCTACCTCGAAGCCCTCTCCCACCGCACCACCCGAGAAGCAGACGACACCGGTCCCGAGGACGGTTTTCGTACAAACGCAAATGATTCGCGTATGTACGACGAACAAATAGTGGAGTTCGTGAAGGAAAACTGCAGGGTGCCGATTCCGACAATGAGCGAAGGGCAGAAAATGGCGGCTATCTACCAGATTGTCGAGCAGTTCCCGAGAGTCAACCAGAGGCTTCTATCCAGACTCTTCGGCATCCCACCCACAACACTGGCCTACCGGCTGATGAAGACTTCGTACAAACGCGAATGATGCGCGGGTGTACGAAAGTCATTTGACGCTTGACACTTGACATTCAGGAAGTTGTCCCGAGAGGATTGCTGAGAGAGGCGTAGGCTCGTCAAGCGTAAAGTGTCAAGTGTATGCGTTGACGCATTCCACAACCTCCGCCCGACAGTCCACTTCTCTCGGGACCAATCACTTACAGATCTTCTTTCATCCTCTCTTCTTTCTCTTAATCGATATAATATCATATATCGCGCGCACGCGATACACTGCTATCTATCAATCACTTAACGCACAAGACGCAGCCAAGCCCCACTTGACGCCTGACACTTGACGGTTTTTTCGTACACCGCGAATGATGCGCGGGTGTACGAAAAAAATGAGTAAATTTGGGACGATAAGAAACAGTCCCTTATGCTTTTCCTCAATTTTTACAAATTTTCATTGGTTCCTTTGGAAGGAATGAAGAGCCTTTTCAGTCCCGAACAATTTGGAGAGACGCAAGCGCATTATAGCGATGAATATGAATGCCTTGCCAGCTTCTTCGACCAACCGGCAAAATGCCTGCAGCTATATGTTTCAAAAATCACGACAACCGGTGACAGACCAGCCCAAGAGTCCGAAGCATACAGATGCGATGTCATGCGTATCGAGGACGGAATCATCCTCTTCACCATTGAGAACAATCGCGTCAAACACACCATCGTCAACAAGCAGGATATCGAAAATCCGCACCATCCATATACCAGAATCATTCTCAACACAAGGCAGCACGTCCTGGCAATCGAACGCAATGCGGCTTTCGGCTCCGATACTCAGAAAATCATCGGCATTCTGGAGGAAGGGATTGATAATCTTATCGGCCGATATCGGATGAAAATCCAGTTTACCGAGCTAAAAAAGAGCAGAACTGATTTTTGGGAAACCATCAATGATCTGCGAGTCCAATTCAAGGACATTGTAAGACAAATCAGAATTGACTTCCTCGGGAAGGAAAGCGACAGCGAATCAAGCAAGCTCATCCAACTCCTGACCATACTTGCCAAAAAGGCAGAATGCGAAGGGTCGATACTCTTGAGCGGCTCGGGTGAGGGTGAGGTCAACATCAATGAAATCCGACAAGATTTAGAGGCAATCGCAAGCATCTGTCTCGCCCAACCGTCATACTGCCTTTCCGTCAGATTCAAAAATTTCGGCCTCTACCGCTATGGAGCCGGTGTGCAAGCCCAATTCGAGCTTGATGAAAAGGTACTCCAAGACTTCGAGCACGGCACTACCATCATGGATTTCGATACAAATGCCACCACTTTCTCCCTCATCCAATGGCTCAACAAAATCAACACACTCCTCGACGGATATGAAGAACAACCTGTTGTTTACACCGGAAGAACGTCGCTCAATAGAAGATAAATTTCAGGACACCATTCTGTACAAAGCGATGGAAGGGGCAGCCAACAGGTTAGCCGCCCAGCCGACATCGTTTTCTCTGAAACCAGCGGAACTGTTCTACCACACCATCTTCACAATTGACTATCTTCGTGCACATTGCGAGCGCGAGAACATCCTGTATTGCCGCAACAATCTCTGGCAGGAACTCTTTGTTTATTTTTCCACAAGAATTGATGGCAATAGAATCAGCAAGGAGGATATAGCTTACCTGACAAGTGTAATTCTGGAATCTGTAGCATTTTTTCTTACCAGAGTCGGGACCTTGCCGCAGATACATATTGCCGGAGAAATCAAGACCGTCATGGAACGCGAGTACCCGGGGCACAATGTTGCCTTTGACCGTGAATTCATCAAAGGGATGGAGTATCTGGACCAAAAAGAACTTGACATTGAGGCACGACGCTATTTCACCGGTAAAGAGGTATATTCATCCGTTATGGATGAGATGATAGACCGAGCCCGGGCCGAGGCAAGAGAACTACAGGGGCAAATGGCAGGCGGTCAGACAGCTACAAAGCCCGAACGGAAGAGTACTCTTCCGAAAATCCGGAAATCAGCGAACGGGAAACCACAGGAACTGATGACATTCAGCAAGAGGGGCATTCTTGAGGCTAACCTTCAGCTTCTCTACAGTCAGATGGTCAAAGACTGTTGGATAGACAAGGATACCAAGGTGGATGATTTTATGGATTTGTTTTCCGGTCGAAGGTCAGACTGCACCATAATATGGTCTGGAACACACGGAAAAGGTACTCTGGTCCATTTTTTCAAGGTTATCGAGAGCCAAGAGCTCATTTCCATCCCCAAGGGCTTTACACTTCCCAACATACTGATGGGGCATTTCGTTGACAAAGAAGGAAACTTCCTTACCAACCTTGACAAAGGCGACTCTGCTGCCGAAAAAGCCGGTCCTGAAATGCAGGAATACATCAATATCTTGGAACTGAGCGCTGGACAGGTCGCCCGTAGAGCCAAAAGTCAAGACGATAATGAACTCGGATATGGGGATACCATCAACGAGAAGGACATCAAATCAGATGGCATGAGCATCCATAAGAGATAAACTTTCGGGAACTTTTTCGGGAGCACACAAAAAAATTTCAAAAAATTTTCAGTTCTAAGGAATCGCATTGATTTTCAGTGCGGTTCTTTTTTTACACCCCTTCCGCCCGAGGGGGTTTCTTATCGCCATTGGCTGCTGATTCCCGAACGTTTTCCCGAAAACAGAGGGCCGATTTGGATTACGGTGGAAGCCTGCCTGATCAAAAAGGCCTGCTTCTGACGGACGGCATATCGCATTCGTCAACGCCTAAAATTCCAAAACAATGGCAAAACAAATTTTCTTCTCACTTCGTACAAACGCGAATGATTCGCGTATGTACCAAAAACCGGCTGAGTTATGACTAGCAGGGTATTCAAAATCCTCGGCTCGTCGGACCTGATGCAGGTGCCGAGCCAGAAGGCTGACGGGGGTTTCATTCTGAAACGATTCGTCAGGTTGCAGGAGTTCGGTGGCAGCAGCCGGAGCGATTCGTCAGACAAGGCCTCGAACGCCATCATTGCCACCATCATCGGGCCGCAGGCCCAGGTGCCGTTTCAGGCAGGCGAGATTGTTCTTACCAGCCTCCGCTTCTCTATCCGCGAATACCAGGGCAGCTGGTATCAGGACATCACCGTAGTCGAAATCACAAAAATCAAGTAAGTTATGCAAAAGAACACCAACCTTTGCGTTGACCTGAAAACCATTATGCAGGAAGACGCGCTCCTGACCGAGGGGCAGTGCTATCGCGGAGTGCTCACCCGTGATGGCGAAGACCATTTCCTTTTCGAAGAAGAAGCCCGGACTGCCGCCGACCGCAGCGACAGGCGCAACCCCAAACTCTTTGACGGCCACTACGTTTCGCTGGTCCACATGCAGAACGGACGGTATCAGGTGCATATGCGCACCATCGACGCCTCCACCTGCCGCGACCGCAAGGAACTCGCATTCAGAGTCTATAACGAGCTCCTCGAAGCCTTCAACATCATCGACTGAGCCCTATGGAGACCCAGGAACTTTTTCGTACAGACGCAAATGATTATGCCCAAGGGGCATTTCCTCCTTCGCGCCTCGGCAATTCAAGCGAGCTTGATTGCACTCGGCTTGGCGTCGGTTCGCGTCTGTACCAACCGGAGGAGGAGGGGGAGATGACGGGGGCGTTTCCGTTGCGGGATAAGGACCTGCCGCCAATTATCCGCGAGGTGGTGAGCAATGCACCGCAGAGCAGGAAGATTCCGAGTTTCATTGCGTGCCTGTCGCCCTTGTGCGCTCTGGCGACCAGAATCCGCCTGAAGTACTACTACGACTCGCGCCCTTCAGCCCTGCTCCTGCAGGTGCTCATCGAGGGCAGCCAGTCTGTGGGCAAGTCGTTTGCCGCAGATATCGAACGCCTCATTATGGACAGCACCCTGAAGGCGCGCGACCAGGAGCAAAGACGCCTTGAGCAGGAGTACCGCGAGAAGAAGAAGCGTCGCAAGGCCAATGAAAAACTGGAAGAGGAGCCGCAGACCACCATCCGCGTCATTCCGGCCACCATCTCCAAGACCGTTCTTGTAAAGCGTGCCGACTTCTACCAGCGCATCCTTGGCAGCACCCTCTCATTCTGGATGTTCGCCGAAGAGCTGGCCCAGGTCACGGATGCCGGCAAACAGGGCTACTCGAACCTCCGCACCATAATGCGTACCGCCTTCGACTACGGCTCCCTCTTCGGAATCGACTTTGCCAGCGACAACTCCTACAGCGCCATCGTGGATATCAACATCTGCTCGATGTTCTGCACCACTCCCTCGGCACTCGACGACTATATGGACCGCAAGGCCATCGAGGGCGGCAACATCACCCGTTGCATCCGTTGCGAACTTTCCGACAACCTCGGAGCCGATGGAGCCATCTTCCGCCCGTACAGCCCGGAACAGATGGAGACCATCTCCCGCACGCTCGACCGCATTATGGCCGACACCTACACCCCCGAAGGTGCGCTACAACCAGAAAAGCTGCTCGATATGAGCTGGCTGGACAGGACCGTCCGCAGCTGGTGTCAGCAGAAGGGGCACGAAGCGTCACTCACCGGCTCCACCTCGCTCGACGTGTTCCGCAAGAGGAGTTCCGTGAGCGCCTTCCGTGTTGCCGCCCTCTGCTACTACCTCTACCTGCTCGAAGCCGGCCCCGGTGGGGTTCGTACAAACGCGAATCATTCGCGTGTGTACGAAAAAGCGCGGAAGAGGTGCAGGCAGATCTACCTCTATATGGCCGAATACATACTGGGGAGCCTGCGCAGCCGCTGGGGTCAGAAATTCGAGGAGCTCAACAGCAAGAGATTCAGCGAACACAGCACCAGGCGCGACCCGGGCATCTTCGCGCTTCTGAGTGACGACTTCACCCGCGAGCAGCTCAAACTGCTCATCGGCCAGCAGAACCTCACCACACCTGCCCGTATGTTTATCTATATGTGGACCCAGTCGGGCGACATAGTTGCCATAGACAAAGACCACTTCCGTAAAACCCCTAAAAGCAAAACCAGAAAATGATAGACCAATACCAAATACAAAAACTTCAGGCCCTGCCCATCGAGCAGGTGGCCGAAGAACTCGGGATGCGGGTCAGCCGCCACAAGGCCATCTGTCCCTTCCACGACGACACCCGCCCCTCGCTCACCTTTGATGTGCGTCGCAACCGCTATCGCTGCTATGTGTGCGATACCCACGGAGGCGTGATAGACCTTGTGATGAGCGTCCTGGGACGTGACTTCGTGGAAGCCTGCCGCTGGCTCGGTGCCGAAACCCGGGAAGTCCGTACAGACGCGGGGCTTCGTACAAACGCGGGGCTTCGTACAAACGCGAACCGACGCCAAACCGAGTGCAATGAAGCTTGCTTCGATTGCCGAGGTGCGAAGGAGGAAAAGCCCGAAGGGCTTAATGATTCGCGTGTGTACGAAAAGGAGGGGAAGCCGGATATTCCGTATCTGGAGCGGCTGATGGCGCAACCGGTGCTCAACGACGAGGCCAGGCAGTTCCTCTTTGAGGAGCGCAGGCTCAGCCCCAAAGTGATAAAGGAACTGGGCATCAGCTCCATAAGCTATCCCTGTCCTATGAGCTCATCCCCAAGGCCTTCCTACTTCGACGGACCGGCACTGCTGATTCCTTATCGCGACACGGACGGCAAACTCCTCAGCGTCCAGAGCCGATACCTGGGCGAAATACATGCAGATGCGGGAGTTCGTACACACGCAAATCATTTGCGTGTGTACGTAAAGCCGAGATTCAGGTTTCCGAGGGGGTGCCGGTGCCATATATTCAACTTGCCTATGCTCAAAAACATCCTACCAGGGGAGCCGCTGTTCGTGGCGGAAGGCGTGAGCGACTGTCTGGCCCTGCTGAGCTGCGGCTGTCAGGCCATCGCCATCCCCAGCGCCACACTCCTCAAAAAAGAAGATGCAGACCTTCTCAAAGGGCATCGCCTGCACATGTTCCCCGACAGGGACGAAGCCGGCGAAAGACTCTTTCTCGAACTCAAGGCCCTCTTCCCCGACATCGTCCACCACACCCTCCCCGAAGGGTTCAAAGACGTGGGGCAATACTGGGCATACGTCAAACGTCAAGTGTAAAGTAAGTATGGAAATGATATTGAAAAGATGCCGCCACAGCGGTAAAGCCATAGACGGCAAACTTATAATCGATGACACCAGGTTCTGCGACACGGCAGAAAATTCCGACACCGCCCTGCCCCAAGGCAGGTACAGGATAATGCGCAACTTCTGCAAGCAGTACGGCAGATATATGCCCCTGGTCCTACCGGCAGATGTGGAGAGCGCCCCTTGCAGCAGCTGCCCCAAACTCCGGTATGTGTGCAACAACACCACTATGCCCATCGTCTGCCCTATGCTCAAGAGCGGAAACGGAATATGGGGCAGAGCCGACGGAAGCATAATCCTGGGGACCTATATCGCCCCCGGCTGCCTGTCCCATCCCAACGAGCCGTTTGACCTGCTCAGCGAGAGACTCCGCAAACTCACCACCCGAGGTTCCGGTATGACACTTAAAATCGAGGAGATATGAAGCGGACTGTAATTCTCCTTGCCGGGTGTATGGCAATCTCCGGGTGCGGGACGACTCGCCAGATTCAGGTAGTCGAGCGAGTATCGCGAGACACATTGTACCTGAGCAACGTGCAGTACGACAGCATTTATGTCTATCAGGACCACCTCACCGACCGCTCACGGGATACTGTCTATGTGAAGGACGTGCAGTATGAATACAAGTATAAACTCCTGCGGGATACGGTCTATAAAGTCCAGATTGACACCATTCCCGTAATCCGCGAAGTCGAAGTGGTCAAGACCGAGAAGTATGTGCCAAGTATCTACAAATGGTCACTCGCCATCTGCATAGCCCTGATTATCCTTATCGTTTTATCAATCGTTAAAAAATTCTTCCTATGAGACAAATCACCGAACTCATCATCCATTGTTCCGCCACCCCTGAGGGCAAGGACTTCTCCGCTGCCGACATCGACCGCTGGCACAAAGCCCGGGGCTTCAAGATGATTGGCTACCACTACATCATCCGGCTTGACGGAACCATCGAGCAAGGCCGCCCTCCCGAGATGGTCGGAGCCCACTGCACCGGCCACAACGCCCACTCCATCGGCATCTGCTACATCGGGGGCCTCGACCCCAACGGCCTCCCGAAGGACACCCGCACCCCGGAGCAGAAAGACTCCCTCTGGGCCCTCGTCCAGGCCCTCCGCCGGCAATACCCGAACGCTACCGTCCACGGACATCGGGAATTTGCCAATAAAGACTGCCCGTGCTTTGAGGTGAAAGAGTTGTAGGACTTTCGTACAGACGCGAATGATACGCGTCTGTACGAGTTTTAAACTCTTGCATCCAATAACCGCCCAATCCATTCATCGAAATGGCGGCAACGGCCTCGCAGGTTGTCTATTCCAACCAATCCAGTAATATAACGTCCGGTTTTGGGCTTGTTGTAGTTATAATGGGTTTCTGACTCCTCCTCAATGGCCTTGATAATCCGTTTGCTCGGTGCAGTCTCTGAACCGTCATTAATCAACTCTGGATTGGGCTGGTTTTCCAATGCCTTGGATAATATCTTGCAGCCCTTCCCGCAATCGGGATACATATCCTTCAGACGGTCGATGCCGCATAAAACCAGCGCCTCAAACTCGTGCAGCTGAATGTACGGCACAAAACGCATATCATCTATATCAGAGGCAAAAGCTTGCTCCAGGCTTTTCACACGGGCATACCTGTCATTAACCTTCATCGCTTCGGCATAACCAGGAAAATCATCCGGCAATGCATAGAGGTCGAACATTGTGGTTAGAATATGCTTCTCGTATTCACCGTCAACAGAAGTTTTCTCCATCAGCTCCAAATCACGCTTTGCCTGATTATACGAAAGCATTCCACCTCTTGCGTTCAGCTTCTTGTTGGTAGTGACAAGCACACTTTTGACCGCCTCAATCCCATAGCTCATAAGATAAGGCTTCAGCACGCCTTCCACGAACCCCTGTTCCGTCTGCCCCTCACACAGCACGTGTACTATCCTTCCACTCATAGCGGTCTTCCTCCTATGATATTCTTATCCCACAATTCACTTATGCTGTACTGCTCCAGCCAGAGCTTGTAGTCTTCGCCATTCAGATGTGTAAGTCTTGTACAGCCGTTTTCCATCTCCACTACCGAAACGTCATCGATGTCGAAATGATCCACCAAATCCTTGCTCTGTGTGGCAATAATCACCTGTGCGTGTCGTGATGCATCCTTTATCATTTCCGCCAGCTGGGTGATGGCATACGGATGAAGCCCCAACTCAGGCTCGTCCAGAATGATTACATTCGGCATAGTGGCTTCCGGCTGTAAGAGCAGAGTTGCCAACGCAATGAAACGGATGGAACCGTCCGAAAGCTGGCAGGAATTGAACACATAGTCATTTGCCGACTTGTCTCGCCATCTCAACGATACATAGCCATTCGCCGATTCAAGATAAAATTCATCAAACTGCGGGATAACATCCCTGGCATAATCAACGATGCGGTTGTAGGCATCCCGGTAATTCTGCTTCAACAGGAGGAGGAATGATGGGAGGTTATTGCCCTTTGACTGCAGATAATCCGCAGTCTCCACAGGACAAGACTGACGCAACGGCCCCTGAGCCGACGAATCGTGGAACTGATACACTTTGCAGAAAGAAAGCATATTGTAGATTGAACGGGCAACCTCGTCCTTGCTCTCCGCCAAAGCCGATTCCTTGAAATTCGGTTCCAACTGCACTCTGTACGGTTCATTCTCTCCCTTCTTCCAGAGCACCTGCTCATCTGTGATGACCAGTCTGTCCGGTGCCGCATTGGCGAGGGTGAACGAATAGGTGTCCGTGGAATTGCCGTCCGCAAATTGCAGATCCGCTGAAAGTGCAGGCGTCTTTTTCGGACCATAATGGAGAAGCGAATTCGATGTGCCGGCCATCTCCACGTATGATGCAAACTTCCGGCTCATCATATAACCGAGCATCTTGAAGAAGCCGACGATATTGCTCTTGCCCGCCCCATTTGCTCCAAGAAGGATGCTGATATCCTTCAGATCGAGCGTCACCGGACGGTCATACGCAATGGACTTGTAACCACGAATGGTCACCTGCCTCAATTTCTGTTTGTATTTTAATTTTCCCATATTCTATGCAAATATATAACCAATTTTGCAATGTTCTAGATGTTTGCGAATCACCTTTCCCATTTCCAATAGCATCTCGCCACTTACTCCAGAACTGAGGTTGCGGGTATGGATGACGAGCCTTAATCCATCAGAACTATGGTGGCAATAAAAGTTGTTGCTATTTGAATAGTGATGTTTGCCATTGGGGTCATAGGTCACATCGAAAATTCTATTGATTTCCCAATCGCCATTATATCCGTCATTGCGAAGATAATTTCCGCAAGCAAGACCAATGACATTGAACGATTTGAAGAATTCGTCCGTAAAGAAATTATCTTTTCTCCACTGGAGTTGTTCAGCATGTCCTGCCATCTTCCGAGCTTCAGAAGTCTGCTTATTGACCAATCCGCTCATTTCTGTGGTGAATATGTGTGTCTCAAAGTCTATGCTTTCAGGATGCGGATTGTATGTGCCATATCTGATGCTTTCGTACAACCTTTGGTAATTTCGCCATATGTGTTGGGCGGACAGAACATTCTTCAAGGAAATTCCATCAAATATTCCCTCGACTCGTTGCGTCCAACTGGAAAGGCAGGAGTCTCCATCATTGCCACTTGGCTCCTGTCCTACGAACAAAATTGGGCTCATAGGATTGCCTCGGCCGATGTAGAAATTCTCTGACGTGATAGTATCGTTGCATTTCTCAGAGCAACGGGAGATGAAATGTTTGAAGGCAGGAGAATAGTCAGTCATGATGGTTAGATTCATCTCATTTTGGTATTTATGTTGTGAACCATATTACTATAATTCAGATTCATATCAGAACGGCAAGTCTTCCTGATTAATTATCTCAGATGATGCCCTTTCTTGTTGCATTCCAACCTGCTTAAGGTTATTGTTTACAAATAATATATTAATGTGAATTTTACAACCATTTGTATAATTAATGCTCCAAGGCCTCTGTCCGTTGCTTGCGAGGCCGTCCGCGTCGCTTGGATTCCACCTTTCGGGTCCGATATTTGGGGGAGCAACCTTCCGGGATTTCAACGCCGAAGG
>JAZLIS010000025.1:0-4142 GCA_045617505.1 Bacteroidales bacterium
CGTGAGCCGTTCTATGCTTTCAACTGTGCCAGCGTCAACCCTGACCTTCTTGAAAGCCGGTTCTTCGGACACGAGAAGGGAGCGTACACCGGGGCGGACAAGCAGGAGCTGGGGCTGTTCGAGCTGGCGAATGGCGGTACGTTGTTCCTCGACGAAATTGGTGAACTTCCGCTGGAGGCGCAGGGCCTGCTGCTCCGCGTTCTCGAGGGCGGGCGATTCATGCGCCTCGGGGGCAAGGATGAGATCGCCGTTGATGTCCGGCTCATCACAGCGACGAACAGGAATCTACCTGTGCGCGTCCGCGAAGGCCGTTTCCGCGAGGATCTGTTTCAGCGGCTGAATGTTGTGCAACTTCGCATTCCGGCGCTTCGCGAACACAAGGACGACATTCGCGACATCGCCGACGGCTGGTGGATCAATCGTCATCACAAGCATCTGGCGGAAGAGAATCTTGCAGCGCTGATGGAGTATGACTATCCGGGCAACGTGCGGGAACTTCTGAATCTTCTCGACCGGGCGACGGTGCTGGGCGAGGATGACTTTGCGTCGATGCTCGACGAGCATCGCGAGATGAATGCCGGGCTCACCGATGGTGCGTGTTCGGAATCGGGCCTCGTGCCAGACGAGCTTGAGGCGGCGATCCGCATCCACGTGCGCAGAGTTTACGACAAGTACGGGCAGAATCTCTCCAAGGCAGCCGAGGCTTTGAAGGTTGCCCGCAATACGGCGAAGAAATACTTGTAGGAAAATTATTTCAAGAGGAGATTGGTGCTTATGAATGATTGTGAAGCGTTGCTGAAAAACGTATCTCGGCTCCAGAGCATACAAGATGTCCTTTGGAAGCGGGATGGTGTAGGATTTAATGTATTCCACCTTTGTCAGGTTGATCATTATGAGACGATTCATTCGCGCATTATTGCTGAATTCCTGAACCCTCAAGGATCTCATGGAATGGGTGATGTGTTCCTGTCTGAATTCTTTGGTTTGAAGGAAGTGCGGGCATATATTAATGGGAAGGGATTATCGGTAGATGATGCGGATTTTTCAGATGCGCGTGTTGCGACGGAGGAGGTCTATGAGAATGGGCGTTGCGATATTGTCATTCATTGGAGAGGATGTGGGATAGTTATCGAAAATAAAATATACGCTTCCGACCAGCCAAAGCAGCTTCTTCGTTACGAGGAAGAAATAAGTAAATACAATGAGAAGCCATGTATCTTTTATCTTACTCTCGACGGGCATGAGGCATCTCAGGACAGTGCATCGGGCGTTGAGTACGCCTGCATTTCCTATAAAGATGAAATATCAGAATGGTTGAAGCGAATTGCTCAAGAGGCTTTCGATAAACCGTATTTGAGGGAGTCGATCCTTCAATATCGCAATCTTGTTAAAGAGCTATCTGGTCAAAGTAAGGAGCAGAAAATGAACGCTGAAATCGTCAAAGATGTCATCGCGAGTCCAGAGTCTTTTAAGGCCGCATGTGCAGTACGCGGTGCTTTACAGGATGCAAGGGCAGCCATAGCGCGTCTTATCATGGAAGGCCTGGGGTCTGAAATGTCGGAGAGAGAGAATTTTTCCGGCATGAAACTAAAACATGACAGGCTGTATAAATTTGTGGAAGATACCGGACGGTCTCATCAGTATTGGCATGGATTTACAGTTGAAGAGGTTGAATCCTCTAAAAGCGCGTTTCGCCTTAATTTTGAATTTCAAGATAAGGGTGCCCTGACTAATTTATTTATGGGAGTGACACGCTGGAATTGCGATAAGGAGCGGGCGGAGAAATTCTATAAGGCAGCTAAAGAAGATGATGTGCTGAAAAGGAAATATGGTTTTTATCCCGAAGATGGTAATGGTTGGATGTATGGGGCATATCCAACTGATTCCGAACTTCGTTTTTGGGTAGATGGTTTTTTGGCGAGAATGCTTAATGAAGCCGAGCGGCGGAAATTCGTTAAGAAACTCGCCGATAGCATAGAGAAGATGTTGCTTGAGGCGAAAGAAGTGTTGAACAAATGTGAGGTCTCATAAGAAAATTGGAGTCTGTTGATGTTTGCGGAATTGATTAACGCCTATGAGTCGATTGGGAAATACTGTCACCGGAGTATGGATGATAAGCGACCATTCTTCCCGACAGAGTTTTACTCGGAAGGTACGATGCTTAAGCTTGTTGTTGCGTTTCTTCGCGAGGTTGATAGTAATATTCTCCCATCGCCAATTTCTGATATTGCGAAGGCAGCAAAGAACGGGTGGATGTCAGAAGGAGAGTTGCGGCCCGTGTTTACTGGAGAGGGGCCAACATCTGCTGACGGAGTTGTTGGAAACATTAAAATTCAGAAAGGGACTGAATGGGGTGTGGCAT
This sequence comes from Bacteroidales bacterium, assembly GCA_045617505.1. Classification (GTDB taxonomy): domain Bacteria; phylum Bacteroidota; class Bacteroidia; order Bacteroidales; family UBA932; genus Cacconaster. The sequence continues at coordinate 2,363 of JAZLIS010000025.1, forward strand.
TGTCAGAGGCGAGAGAACCGCAGTTGTATGTCCTTGAGGCGAAGATGGGTAGTCGCCTGTCTCGAAATACAAAGTCAACGAGCGCAAAGGGTGAAGAGGGATTTCATCAGGCGGCTCGAAATATTGCATGCATAGCAGGGGTTGCTTATAGGGCAAATGCTGCGGTGCAAAATTTTGACGGCAGATTCTACGTTTTGGCACCGGCGGAGAAGAGTCAAGGGATGTTGGATGTTATCCAAAGCTCTGTAGAGGTTATTGAAAGAGCTATGGCTCGATCAAGTCCCAGGCACATGTTTAGGTCAAATGAATATAGCGACAGTGAACTTTTTGTTTCGCTCGTCCGAAAAGTAGCAAGCAGCTCGACGTTGATAACATGGGAGTCTGTGTTGTCTTCTCTTGAAGGATTCAAGGGTGTTGACCGGATTAAGGCGTTCTATGAATCATGCTGTGCGGCAAACCTCGATCGTTCGCAACTTCGAGTTCGTTGATAAGGAATATGACATGGACTTTGTCGATGCAGATAAAGAAACTCAGAGCTGGCTTGTGAAGAATTGTTTTAATCCGATTCTGATCAGCGCTATGAAGCGAATAGACGTTGTTAAGTTTGCAAAGAGGGCTGCCGCAGATGGAACGATACCTTATAGCGATGATATGATCAAAGGCGTTGTCTTTGATACGTTGGATTTCTTTGCCGCCGGAGAAATCGGCGAAGATGTTGTGGCAGATGATGTCCGGAGGACGCTTGGTGTTGCTCAATCTCCAGAGTGGCTAAATGATATAGTGTCCTGCATTAGAACTCATTGTCTCAAAGAGGTGACGGCATTAAAGTTGTCGAAGTATGCGTTTGAGTCGTTCCCGCGTGAGGTTCTCAAGAATATTGTACAAGAGAAAATTGCCGAGCCGCATACTCCAATGGCCTAACCAGAGCGTTTTTAATGATCCTGAACGAATAAGCATGAGGACAATTATCGGTATATGTGTTGGTGCGGTCTTGGTCGGTTGCGTCTCGTCGGATCGGCCTGGTGACGAGGATTTTAACCGCTATGTTGAGTTCTGCCGCGAGACGGCCATGACTCCGGTCGGTGCCGAGGAGCCGAACGATCCAATGTCGAAGATCGATTGGATGGTTGGTGCGTCGATTACTACGCAGGAATTCAACAAGGAGTACAAGATAGTCTATGCCGACAGGGAATATTTGAGTTTTTATACCAAGGAATATTCCTATCATGGAGGAGCACATGGAAACACGGTCATTCGCGTAGGGACGATCAGCCGGGCAACTGGTCGGATATTAAAGGTCGGCGACTTTGTCGCAGACGTGAAACGCGCTGCGTTGAAGAATGCTTTGTATGATGGCGCGGTTAAGGTGCTTGGAGGCAAGGAGAACCTTCAGGCGGAAGTTGAGGTCGTTGAGAACTTCTACCTTGCCAAGAACGGTCTGCACTTCGTTTACAACGAATATGAGATCGCTTGTTATGCGGCGGGTCCAGTTGAGGTCGTGATCGATCCTAAATCATTATAGCCGATGGTCAAACCTTGACCAGGTGATTAAAAACTGACGCCGGATCAGCTTCAAAGTGCCGTTTCCCGTGCCAATTTAGCTTTGGCACGGTGTTTGCTATATGGTTGGCTGAATGAGAAAGATTCAGCCAGAGAACTTGAAGATCATGATCAGCAACCTCACGGAGGCTGCCGGGGATCTTTGCGAACTTGAAGCGCGGCTGGATTATGGGGTGAATGAGCGAGTGCCGAAGGGCTGGGAGGGCTTCGATAGGATTTG
>JAZLIS010000026.1:0-5549 GCA_045617505.1 Bacteroidales bacterium
CGCGGCAGAAATCTCCGCCTGCGTCATTCCATAGAATTGCGACCCTATGGCTTTAACCACACTGATATACTTATCCTTGCTGGAATAGAGACCGGCGTAAACATCCTTGAACTCCTGATGTATCTTCTCCTCGTCAAAAAACAACCTGTCTATGTTTTCGGTAACAGTCTGATCATTGCCAAGTCTGTCCAGATAATATGGAATCCCTCCGAATGCCATATATGTCAAGCATATCTCATAATCCGAGAGCCTGAACCCGTTGCTTTTGAAATATGTCTTGCACTCGGCAAGCGTGAACGGACCAAGTTTGAAGAGTTCTGTCAATCTGCCATGAAGTCCACCGTATTCGTGAACCACATTGTCAAGCATCCAACTGGTAGCGGAACCGCATACAATGAGCACAATATTTCTTTGGCTGCAAGCCCAGGAATTCCAGAAATATCCCAATTCCGACACAAGTTCAGCAGACTGAGGCCCCGCCAGCCAAGGAAGTTCGTCAATGAATACTACCTTGCGTTTTACGGATAAACCGTCAAGAAGCATACGCAACAGGACGAATGCCTCCCGCCAGGATTCCGGCTTCTTGCGTGAGGGATCAAGTCCGGCAAACAAAAGAGAATCGTAGAAGTGCTCAAGCTGCAGTTTCCTGTACGTTGCGTAGTCCTTGTCTCCATCCTTGACATATGTGCCTACTGCGGTGAAAGCAATTTTACCATTGTACACTTCGGTCACAAGGTAAGATTTACCGACACGGCGCCTTCCGTAGAGCGCAACGAATTCTGACTTTTTTGAGTGCAAGGCTCTTTCAAGGATGCCAATTTCAAGCTCTCTTCCTATAATATTGCGGTACTTCATAACAATAGTGTCTTAAAGCGTTGCAAATATATTGAAAAATCAGCGAAAATGGCAACAAAATCTCGAATTTCGCTGAGTTTTAAAAGGCCATTTGTGCGTTATACATAGACGAGGGGCATATTTGCTGTTAAAAATACCATTAAAAAAAATCAATATTTTTATTCGGTTTCTGATTCTTATCAAAAATACTCATTTTCGCTGAGTTTTAAAATAATTCGAATGACTTCCCGTGCATATCTATCCCGCATTTCAGACCAAATGGCTCTCTGTGACCCCAAGAACCACGGCAGGCGATATGCCAAGAATACGGCATATGTTCTGTGCCAGTTCGAAAGTTGGATTGCATTTCCCGGCAATGAGTTCGCTGATTCTTGACTGACTTGTGCCCAGCATTCCGGCAACATCCTTTTGAGACAGGCCCTGTTCAAACATACGCTCTTTAAGGCATTCCTGCAAAGTGGGAGTTCCCAAATCAAAATGCTCATCAGAGTAATCGGCAACAAGATTGGAAAGAAGGCAATATTCCATCTTTCTGGGATCGTTGTCAGGCATCTCTTCAGTAACGTCATTTACCAATGCTTCAATTTTGCCGAGTGCCCACTCATACTGTTCTCTGGATTCTATCTTTGTCATAATACTGTAACGTCTTTAATTTTATCATATTCTGCATGTGTGCCAATCCATCTTACAAGGATTGTGTGATTGAAGAACTTTACGACTACAACCAGCCTGTGATGATTTCCGTGGATATTGAAAACATAATGCTGATTTCCAGGCATATCTGCATCGGCGAATGTCTGTCTGACTTCAGCAAAACTGTTCCACTGGCTTTCTTCTACCTTTGTTATCCATTCCTGTATTGCTGTCTTACAATCGGGATGCTTATCCGCATATAGGCGCAATGGCTCTTTCGTAATAATTCTCATACGATGCAAATATATATACTTTGTATAAATTATCCAAATTATGGAAATCGTATTGAGCATTGGGATGTTCACCGGGAAGAAAACCATTTCAGGATACAGCGGAAAGGCAGTGAAACCCATCGCACAACGCTGCATTCTCGACATAGCAAAAGCTCCCGAAACTAAAGGGCTGCCTCTTAGCGGTATAGGAGGCATAGAGACCTGGAAGGACGCCATCGAATATATCAGGATAGGATGCTCGAACGTCCAGATCTGTACAGCTGTGATGCAGTATGGATACAGGATTATCGACGATCTGATTGCAGGCGTTCAGGATTATATGGCCCGCCACGGTGTGATACAGCTCTCGGACATCGTTGGCGAGGCCCTTTCACAGTTTGTCTCGCCGGACAAACTGGATCGCGATACATTCGTCCTCCCAAGATTCGACAAGGAAAAATGTATAGGTTGCGGGCGATGCTACGTATCCTGCTATGACGGTGGGCATCAGGCGATAAAATTCAATCCGGACACTCGCAAACCGTCCCTTCTGGGGAAGCGTTGTGTCGGTTGCCACCTCTGTATGCTAATCTGTCCGGTCGGTGCCATATCCTCCGGAGTGAGAATCCCGAAACCGTAGTGCCGGTGTTGGTAATTAGGATAAAACCCATCAAGAAACTTTGGCAATAAAAGAAAATAGTGCAATTTTGCAGTTGCAACTTCCGATTAGTGTTGTTTTAATACACTTTTCGGAACTTGATACAGTAAAATAATATATAGAGAACGCTGCATTGCAGTCGCTTGTCACCATAGCTGACGACATACCAAGTTATTGGAGTTCACAAAGCAAGTCGGAGGTGGAGTTTGTTGTACAGGTTGGTACGGAGATTATCCCGATAGAGGTTAAGGCAGAAGGAAATATCTCCGGCAGAAGCATAGGTGTTTATAACGATAAATACTCGCCAAACTATCGATGCCGTTTCTCTATGCTCAACCTTCAGTTCAATGGCAACCTGCTGAGTTGTCCTTCGCCTCTTATCGATTGGGCGTTTAAATTGCTTTTCACTGATAACATCGGTACCTCTGCGGGCAAATCCGATAGGTAGTAATGTTTGACTCTACCTTTTCCATAAGTGACAGCAAAGGTAGATGCATCATCAAAGCAAGTCAATGCGTCATCGCGGAGACGCTTACGAACTTTGTATATGTTCTTACGCAACTTAAAAAATCCCGCTGACTTCGGCAGTGTTGCGCGGAATCAGCGGGACTTTATCAAAGTGGAGGCCTTGGTGCGACCTTATTCCTGTGTTGCTGCAGGGATATATGCCTTGTGGGCTCCGATAGACTTTCCTGCCCACGGATAGAAGCCTACTCCATTCTCCCCGAGAGAAAGGGCCTGGATGCCTTCGGATGCACTGCTGATTTCACTGTCTGTGCCTGTCAAGACGTTCTCGTCTGTGGCTGTCCCTTTTTCGTCGGTCTGGGTGAGGATTATCTTTTTTGTTGATGCTCTCAGGATTACTCCCACACCTGCCGGGATGATGCCATCTGCCATTGAGGTAAGTTTCAGGACAGGTGCATTTGGCTCGCTCGCACTATCCTCGACCTTGGCCGTATAGGCAGTCACGCCTTCCGGCACTTGGTAAGCAGTCGTACTTGAATAGAACGTAGAATAGTAGTTCTCCGGAGTTTTATAGTCGTCTGGGAAGGCTGTGATTAGCATGGCCTCATCAACTGAATATTCTACGAATGCCAAGCTGTCGAGGAACATATCCACACCCTCAGGGAATTCACATCTCCAAGTCATTTTAACCTGAACATACTTTCCTAAATATGCTGACAAATCAATAACCTCATTTACCCATTCTTTATTTGCGAGGCATTCAGGAGCATTTTCATAAATATAATTCTTTGCCAATGTAGTTACACCATCGCAAATAACCTCAAATTTCAGGTATTCTCCTTCTTTTGCCCATTTTTCAGAACCATGACCAACACCCTTTTTTTCATCCATGCGCCACTTGAAAGTATATTTATATATACAGTCATCGGTCAATAGAACCTTTGGAGAAGTGAGTGATGCTGTCCAGTCATAATCATTAAAGCTGGTATTTGTTCCTTGCAGAACTGTACTCTGAGTTCCACCCCCAATGATAGCCTTCTGTACATAGAAACCTTTATGGTCGCCGCCAGGTTCTGAAATCCAGCCTACTGGCTGATTATTTTCAGGAGCCTTGTTCAATGCAACTGTATAAGGAGCTGTGATTTCAGTTGTTGCCCAAACCTGAACAAAGTCAGGGTCCCAAGAAAGCTGTTCGCCATCAGAAGCGTATGCTACGAAATAATAAGGTGTAGAAGCTTTGAGGCTATATGCAGTGAAAGTAGAACCACCACCAGGAGCTGGTACACCTTCATAGACAACTTTACCTACCTGTTTGCCGTTTTCGTCAAGGATAGGGTCATTCTTCTTGGAAGTTGCAGACAAGTTGCCTGGATAAGGGCGTGTGCCATAGTTGCCTGGATTATAAGTAGAATCGCATGCAGCAACTATGATTTTCTGACCAGCAGCATTACCCTTCACACCAAGTCCGATTGAAGTAGCAGCAGTTGATCTAACCCAAAGAGACTCAGGAGCAGTCGTTCCTGCCTTTGGAGTTGTTACAGATGCCATTGGAGCACCTTCGATGAGATAATTAGGACCTTGCGCACCAGTCTTGTATGCAAATGCCTTAGCATAGTAAACACCAGATTCCAAGCCAGAAAGGTTATATACCGTGCCAGAAGATGCGTAAACTATAGAGTTGCCTACTTTGTCGCCTTCTACGTATGTTACTCCATCAGCAGGGTTTGTATCAGGTTCAGCGTCCTTAGACAGAAGCATTATATAACCTTCAGCGTCACCATCTTCAGGTTCTTCGATTGTTGCACGGAATGTATAATAACCATCTTGACTTGACTTCTTGTCGTCAATCTTGATAGCAACAGCATTCTTTGCCGGTTCAGCTGCATATGCAGCTATTGCACATACAAGTGCGATTAGGAAAATAAAATATTTCTTCATACGCTTTTAGCTAAACTTAAATATTGATATAAGTATTTAATATCCTGATTGATATATTGTTACCATGCTATCCCGAATCCTGTAGTCTTATTTGGTTTACCGCTGATGGCTGTATTGAAAATACTGAAAGTATAATATGATTCGGTCACAGTCACGAACCCGGTGGTGAAGTCGGAGATGCCGTTCTTTATATTGAGGGCCACGGTGAGGGCCTTGTCGGCGCCCTTCGGAAGATACTCGGAGATGTCAGCCTTCAGGGTTATGGCACCCTGTGCGGCATCCAGTACAGAGGCCTCACTTACCTTTATTTCCATATAGGCAGGTGTGGCGGCCTTGGTCTTCACCTTCACCGAGTCGGCATATATCAGAAGGCTGTCCTTGAGGGATACCATTCCGTTAAGAGCTTCTGCAGGTCTTACGATGCATTTGAGAGTGAGGATGCCGTCTACTGCCTCCACACTACCGTCGCTGTATGCCGGAGTGATGCTCACGCTCTGAATCATCGCAAGCAGTTTATTTACATTGCCTTCGAGGTTCAGCACCTTGCCTTCAAGGGCAGTAACCCTAGTATCGAGAGCTGCAACCCTGCCGTTCACCGCAGCGATTGAGTCAAGGAGCGCTCCGCGGATCTTGCCGTCGAGCTTGTTGATGGCCACATCGATTGCATTCTTATACTCGGTGCGGATAGCCGCCTTCGCGGTATCGACAGCTGTCTTCAATGCCGTCAG
>JAZLIS010000027.1:0-3201 GCA_045617505.1 Bacteroidales bacterium
GGGGGACAGATATCCGTCACGTTCCCCGGCCAGGCTTCTATGGCAACAGGTAAATAAAAGTATTTCAGTTATGACATTCCAGATTTTAGATATTCTCAACAATATGGAGAGCCGCCTGTACGGCTTTTGCACTCTGCTTGCTTACAGGTATATGAATATATGTGTTAAACCGGAACCCGCTTCTCTTCTTTCAGCGAAGGTGATGATAGATGACAATTCCTATCAACTGGAGGATGTCCTCAAGGTGGCAAGGCCGGATGACAGCTGCCTGCAGCTTTTCCCTATCGACCAGTTATTGATTCCGAATATCTGCGCGGCCATATTGCTTGAGCATCCCGAGTTCAAGCTGGATGTTGTCGATGATCCATATGCAAGGAAGGAGTCTGACGACAGTCCTGCTCAAAAGATGATTGTCCTTACGGTGCCTCCCGTGGACAAGGACAGGAAGGATGATATGCTTGATTTGGTCAATGCCCTGTATGAAGACTGCGACAAGAGGATGAAACTGGATTTCGATGTCTCTGGCACGAAGGCCGGAATGGCGGCGATAACTCTCCCGAAAGAGACTCAGGAGGAGACAAAGAAGGCATTCGAAGACTCTTACAACAATTTCGTCGAGCAGGCGAAAAAGCACAAGGAGAGTAAGATAAAGGAGATCGAGGATGCATATAAGCGCTGGTGTGAAGCCAATGAGGGCGATGAAAGGAAGGATAAGGAGGATGAGGAGGCGAAAGGCCGGGATGCGGTCTATAAAATGTCGTTGGACGATATGACGCTTGAAAACTGATTTGGGATGAAAACATTTTACGGATATCAACTGACTCTGGCCTTCTATGAGAAAGGCGAGCCGATAAAGGATTATTCTTCAGGAAAGGAGAAATACCTGGTTGCGACATTCAGCAATTACACAGACACCAATCTTGCATACAAAAAGGAGAGCAGCAGTTCCCAGCGTGTGGAATTAGGTATTATGAACCTGTCTTCGATGAGTTATCAGAAGCAGATTTACAAGCCGAATTGTATGCGGGTTTCGATCGAATGTTCCACCAATCTGAAAACTTCCATGCTCCTGCTGGCAGGCCTTTTCAAGGAGGCGAGAGCGAAGCTCGAGGTAGTCTGTTATAACGAAAACGAGGATTCCAGCGGCAACAGGAGCATCAATAAGGATCAGGGGGTTGCGCCCAAGCTGATTGCCGACAAATATGAGGTTTATGAATCTTCGCCGAGATACGACAAGTCGCAGAGGAAAATGTACATCGATCTGGTGATGTACAGTCCCGACAAGGTCCTGGATACATTCGAGTACAGCAAGGCATACACGAACAAGCGCCTCGGACTCGATATCTTCAAGACTGAAGCGGCAACGATTTCGCCCGCTCTGCAAACTGAGTGTGACAATATGCAGGTCCTGCGGCTTGCCTCCGGAGAAGAGTTCATCCAGCCTTATCTTGTCCAGTACAACGAAAGTTTCTACAGCTTCCTTTCCAGGGTGGCGAACCGTTGCGGTGAGTTCCTCTATTTTGACGATGTCAGCCAAAAACTGAGTCTCGGCACCAAGCCTATTGCGGAGGTCGAGGTGACCTCTGGGGGCGGAACGAAGGGAAAGGAGAAACAATACGATTTCTTGGATTCTGATTTCGACAAGATATCGTTCACGGATTTCAACACCTCGCATAACCACGAGAAGGACTCGGAGGATTTCTACAGCAACTATATGATAAAGGAATCCCAGAACCCGACCAAGAGTTTTGTGAGGAGTTCGGAGCTGTCCGGAAACGAGTATTTCGAGACGGTCGAGAAAGACGGGTTCAGTAAAAGGTCGGACGAGGAACATTACGCGGGGTATGGCCTGTATCATACTGTAAGCAAAGTGTTCACGAACACGATGGGCGCCGGACTTTTTCTCGCCGCGGTAAATATCGTCAAGGAGCATTGGAAAGATATCGGTGGCAGGGTCGATGCGGTCAACGAGCATTTCGACGAGAAGTTTTTCAAGAATGAACAGGCAAAGACGAAGCGCCTGTTCGGCTCTGCGGATTCCATAACATCCGTCGGCGAGGGAACGGTCAATGTGAACTCTGTCTTTTATCCGTTGGTCAGGGACAAGGAACTGGCTTGCAATCGGAAACAGGTGTCGCTTCAGATTACTTCCGACATCTCGAAGAACGTTATGCTGGGAAGCCGGATCAATTTCTTCAAGAAAGAATATATCGTTGTTGATATCTCCGCATCTTTTGACGTTGTCGTCAATTCCAATGGCTCGACCGCCATCCGTCAGCCAATAAATGTGGTTGCCATTCCGGTGGACGGTACTCCGATGCCGACTTCTTCTGTCGAGCCTATACGTAAGGTCGGATGCCAGAAAGCGTTTGTCACCGACGTGGATGACCCTTCGTTTCTGGGACGTGTGCGTGTCCGTTTCAACTGGCAGGTGAAGGATGCAGATTCGAGTCCCTGGATAAGAGTATGCACTCAGATGGCCAATTCCAATGGCGGCACCGCTTTTTTCAAGGCTGCGGTTGGAGACAGTGTCCTGATTGAGTTCGAGAACGGAAACGTTGATATGCCGTATGTATCCGGTTTCCTGCCAATGATGAGCCAGCAGAAAAACAAGGGACAATACCTTTCCCGCCGCAATTCCGTCGTCGTTTCCTCCGAACACGGACAGATGATGTTGATGTCCGATCCGGAAAAGGGGAATAATATGGTTGGACTCGAGGCGCTTCCCGCGATGATAGCCCCTTTCGGCTTAGGTCTCCCGGAATCTTCATATGAAAAGGCCAAACCACGCTTCCTGGGCGCGACCGAATTCACGGACTACTACGGGACGTATTCTGTCAGGATGAGTTCTACGGACAGGTCCGTTTCGATAAACAGTCCTTTCGGCAACGTCGAGGTCAATGCGTTTACAGGGATTACCATCAATGCACCGCAGGGGGACATTAATATTATGGGAAAGAATGTCAGCATCTCTGCATTGAACAATATTTCCATCGAGTCCGGACTGAACGCAAAAACGGGTTCTTTCAGATATACTATGGACCTGATACTCGGAGCGGGCGCTGATTTCGTTGCCGGAACGGTGGTGCCGATGCTTCTTGACTTGAGTTATATCAGGAACATACTTGAGATTTTTATCCATCCTTGCGAGGGTACGTTGAGTCTGAAGGGCGGCCGGTATCTGATGATGCAGGCCGGTGG
>JAZLIS010000028.1:0-22606 GCA_045617505.1 Bacteroidales bacterium
GTGGAACGCAGGCAGATACTGTCTGACCAGCGGATAGACGACGCCAACACCCGAATAGACCGGATACTTGACCGTATGGAGGACGGCACCCTCAAAGCCAGGCTCGGAATCTTCTTCGAAGGACAGATGTTCGATGCCTTCGTTTTAGAAGCTGTTTTGAAATGATTAACTTCAATACTTATGCTTCTTTTTCGCATATTTTCCGATGCTTTTCAGTCGCAATGGAACCCCATTGCGCCATCAAATCATCAAAAAATCTACTGAAAAATAATCTATATTAATTTTCGTGGACCAATTCAAAACAGCTTCTAAATTAACGATTCAGTTCGATGACATTGGCAGGAATAAGGGAATTCCCCATATCTTCTTTCGGAAATGTTTTGGTGAACAGTACGATGTCTACCTGCTTATTCTTCGTGAAAGGCAGCGCATTGGCAATCTTTCTGATTTCATTGGTCAGAAGTCGTCCGTTCTCTCCTGTCGTCCACTTGCACTCGCCTATCAGAATATGTTTCTTGTCAAGCGATTCCGCCACGACGTCTATCTCCACATCCTTGTATTCTCCGTCAAGAAGAACCCGCCCCCACCATCGTCTCGCTTCACCATATACAACCCCGTTTATAGTGTTTCCTGTCACAGCAGTCCGGCAAAGTCTCTCCCACCAATAGCCGCACTGATCCGGCAGCCCCACATCAATCAAGTTGTCTATGAGGGCTGTCCTTCCAAGCTCGATGAACGAACGGTTCGCCGATACGAACTTGTAATGGAAGCTGAGCAGCGGGTCTGCGATGCGGTACATGCTCTTCTTGCAGTCCTTGGCAGACACACCGAAAGGTATGTCCTTTTCCAGATATCCAAGGTCTATGAGTTTTGCCAGTGGTCTGGAAAGGTTGGTCGACGGTTCGTTGCATTTGGATGCAATCTCCTTCAGCCTGGTTGCGCCACCGCCGACAATGGTCATGATCGTGGCAGTTTTGACTATGTCCTTGAGGTCGTCGCGGAACAGGTGCTGCGGCTCCTCGTACAATGCTCCGAAAGGAGACATTATATGGTCCTTGATGGCCTCCTTCAATGAAGACGAGGTCTCCCTCAGTTTCCAGTATCTCGGTATGCCTCCCCAGACAGCGTAGTTCTCTATGGTATCCTCAGCACTGAGGCCGAGCGCCTCCTGCAGGTATGGAAGCCTGATGGTGCCGATGTTGAAGTCTGCCTCCTTCCTGCCGTACAGCGGTGAAGCTTCGTCGTGCGTCAGGTTGTACATCATTGTCTGTGACGATCCGCACAGGATGATGCTGAATCTGAGTTCCCCGGAATCAAGAAGTGTCTGTATGACCGATGGCAGCGACGGGGCGCCTTCAACAAGATATGGGAATTCGTCAAGACAAAGGGTCAACTTTTCGGTCACCCTGTGATTCAAAGCAGTCAGCAGGGCTCTCCAGTCCTTGTACCGGGCATCTCCGAAACCGCTGAACCGATGTGATATCACATAGCTCAGATTGGACATCTGCGTGGCGGTGTCGGTCTTGTCGGCTTCGAAATAGATGTCATTCTCGGTCAGAACCCTTTTGATGAGTGTCGACTTTCCAACGCGCCTGCGACCTCTGACGACAGCAAATCCCGGCTCTTTCTTTGAAAGCAGTCCGGCCAGCCTTTCCTGCTCTTTTATCCTGTCTACAAATTCCATATCTGTTGCCAAAGTTTATTATGTATTACAAACATAATGTTTTTTGCGCATAATTCCAAGTGTCTGTTGATTTTTATTTATGAAATATGCTCGTCGCCAATCCTCCCCATTGACATGGGGTCGTTGCAGCGGATGTGTGTGGTCAGGCAACTTTGGCTCTCGAAAAGGGTGGGGAGGATTGCCGGAATTTTATTATTTTTGCGAAACGGGTTCATAAACATAACTTCAGATGCGTAAGATTGTCGGTATAGGCGAGACGGTGCTGGACATCATTTTCAAGGATGACCGGCCCACGGCGGCGATTCCGGGAGGATCGACGTTCAATGCGATGATTTCCTTGGGGAGAATGACCTCCCGGCATTTTCCTGAAAACAAGGTGATGATGGTGACCCAGACCGGTTCCGACCGCGTGGGAGACATCGTCACTTCGTTTATGGAGGACAACGGTGTGAGTTCTCTGGCCGTCACCCGCAATCCAGGTACCCAGACCCATATCTCGCTGGCATTTCTGGACAAGGACAACAATGCTCAGTATGAGTTCTATAAGGACCACGCAAGCGCATCCCTTAGGGAAGACACCGTCGAAATCGTCGGTTTCGAAAAGGATGACCTGGTGCTCTTCGGCTCCTACTTCGCAATCAATCCGAAAATACGCGAATACACGCGGACTCTTCTGGAAAAGGCCCGCAATGCCGGGGCTGTCCTCTTCTACGACATCAATTTCCGGAAGAGCCACCTTGATGACATCTCCGATACTTTTGAAAATATTCGGGAGAACTGCCGTCTGAGCGATGTGGTGCGCGGTTCGTCGGAGGATTTCGGCTATCTGTTCGGAACCACGGATCCCGGGGAAATATATGACCGACACATCAGGCCGATGTGCCGCAATTTCATCTGTACGCAAGGAGCCGGCCCGGTGAAGGTGTTCACGGCTGACAGACATCTGTCGTTCCCGGTGGAGGACTACGAAACTGTTTCAACGATAGGTGCCGGGGATAATTTCAATGCCGGATTCCTATACGCCCTGCTTGCTAAGAACATTGGCAGGACGGATTTGGACACTGTTCCCGAATCCGTGTGGGAAGAGATTGTCTTCATCGCCGGGCGCTTCTCCAAGAACTGCTGCCAGAGCATTGACAACTATGTCGGCAGGGACTTTGAAATTCTTTAATGCGGGAGAATCATACAGTTATGGAAGGAAACGTTGAATTTATGCGGCTTGCCATAGAGGAGGCGAGAGAGGGGATAAGGAATGGTCACGGAGGCCCTTTCGGTTCCGTTATCGTCAAGGACGGACGGATTGTCGGACGCGGACACAACCGCGTGCTGGCAAACAATGACCCTACTTGTCACGGAGAGGTGGCTGCCATAAGGGAAGCTTGTCGCAATCTGGGCACATTTGACCTGACAGGCTGCGAAATCTACACTACAGGAGAGCCCTGCCATATGTGCCTGTGCGCCTGTATGTGGGCCAACATCGGCAAGATATACTATGGCTGCACCATTGCTGACAATGACCGGATAGGATTTCGCGACGAGAAGTTCGACCGAATCTTCGGAGGCCGTGACAAACTTGGTGATTATATGGTTGAATGCGACAGGGCGGAATGTCTGGAACTTTTCGAGGAGTTCCTCTCTACTGAACACAAGAACTATTAAAAGAGCCTGCTTTGAACAAGCTTGAAGAAAAAATAATCTCGGACGGCAAAGTGCTTGAAGGGAATGTACTCAAGGTGGACAGTTTTCTGAACCACCGGATAGACGTTGAAATTCTCAAATGGATGGGAGAGGAGTTCAGGAGACGGTTTGACGGCGTCAAGGTTGACAAGATTCTCACAATCGAAGCGAGCGGAATCGCAATCGCCGCTTCAGCCGCAATGTGTTTCGGTGTCCCGCTCCTGTTCGCCAAGAAGTCTCACAGTGTCAATGTCACCGGGGATAAACTCTGTTCAAGAGTCTATTCCTTTACTCACAAGTGCTGGAACGATATTTTCGTCTCTGCAAAATATCTTTCCAAAGGCGAGAAAGTCCTCATAGTTGATGATTTTCTGGCAAGCGGCTCGGCTCTTGAAGGGCTTGGGAATCTGGTCAGCCAGGCAGGGGCTGAGGTCGCCGGTATCGGCATAGCCATCGAGAAGGGCTTTCAGGGCGGAGGAAAGGCACTGCGTGAAAAGGGCTACAGGCTGGAATCTCTTGCCATCGTCGAATCAATGGACGACAGGACGGGAGCCATAGAATTCAGATAGAACGTTGTCTCCATTTTTGAAAAGGATGGCGTTGAGACCGGCTGCTCTTGCGCCCTCCACGTTGGCGGCTGAGTCGTCAACGAAGAGAATCTCTTCGGGAAGAAAACCCGTGCGGCGAACAACTTCGTCAAATATATCTTTTTCGGGCTTGAGCATCTTCATCCTGAAGGAGAAAAAGAACTCCCTGAAGCAGCCGGCCACCCCTTCTTCATAGAGAATTTCCATCTCCCGCTTTAAACAAATCGGGTTGTTGTTGCTTAGGATGAATAGGGGATAGTCCTTTGATAGTGAGATGATTTGCTGAATTATATCAAGGTTTGCTCCAGCAATCAGTGAGTTGAAGCAGAACTTTATGTCTTCTGCAGTTACAGACTTTGTGCAATGACGGAGACACTCCTCATAGAACCCGTTTTCATCTATCAGTCCTTCCTCTAGGTCGCTTATGAAACCCCTCTGGTGATAGATGTCCAGATATGTCTCTATGTCCGGAAAACCCGCTATTTCCTTGAAATTTCTTATGCAGCGGGGCATATCCAAATCAAGGATGACACCTCCCATATCGAAAATGACAGCCTTGATCATTATGTGTAAAGACCTCCGTTGATTGAGATGCATTCACCAGTGATATATGCGGCCTCATCCGAGGCGAGGAACGCAACAAGAGAGGCTATTTCCTCGGGTTCTCCGAATCTGTTCATCGGAATCTGGGCCTTCAGAGCGGCCTCGTCGAGCCCCTCTACCATATCGGTCTTCACGAATCCGGGAGCAATTGCGTTGACAGTGACCTTTTTCTTGCCGATTTCCTGTGCGAGAGCCTTTGTTGCAGCAATGATTGCACCTTTTGCCGCAGAATAGTTAGTCTGCCCTGGCAGTCCCTTGAGGCCGGAAAGAGAGGCCATATTGATTATTCTTCCGTGTTTGTTGCGGAGCATCTGCTGAAGTACGGCGGTGGTGACGTTGTAGAATCCGTCCAGAGTGATGTCAAGAACTCTGCGCCAGTCCTTGTATTCCATAAGGAAGAGCAGTGCATCGCGGCGTATTCCCGCATTGTTCACAAGAACGTCGATGTAATCGTCAGGATGGCTTTCCTGCCAGTTCCGTATGGCCTCGACGGTGGCGGCCGCGTCAGAAACGTCGAATTTCATAAGTTCCGCCTGGCCTCCGGCCTGACGCACCAACTCTGCGGCCTCTTCCGCGGCCTTGTCGTTGGAGGTGTAATTCATCAGGATATTGAATCCGTTTGAAGCAAGCTTGACGCTGACAGCACGGCCTATGCCGCGGCTTGCTCCTGTCACCAGTGCATATTTCATATACCGAATTCTTTTTTAATCTTGTCCAGCCCCAAAATCTGGGCGCAGGTGTAAAGGGATGTCATTGAAACACCCAAAACTCCGTGCAAGTTAAGGTTTTGTCCTGTCAAAAGCAAATTTTCAACCGGCGTCCGCGGGCTGAGCACGGTTGTAAGCGGACTTTTCCAGTCTTTCATTATCCCGAATGCGGAGCCGTACGGAGTTGCCGTATAATCCCGATAGGTGAGGGAAGTGCTGGTATAATATCTCTCGATGGCACCGGAAAGACCGGGAACGGCTTTCTCGGCGAAACGGATGCACTCCTTGGCATAAGCCCGCTTGAATGCTTCGTATTCTTCTCCGCGGCACATCGGCTTGCCTCTGCTCCATTTTTCCAGTTCCGTGAAATCCAGGTAGGAAAGCAGGTCGATATTGGTGGCATAATTGCCGTTATCCGGCACAGAGTAACTGATCATCAGGCTCTTTCCTTTGTCTGTCCAGACGTCGGCATCTTCACTGTGAAGATAGATGTTGCTGTTGACGTATGGCAGAACTCCCGGTTTTATCACGGCATTGACCGTGAAGATGCCCTTGCTGTTGTGAAGCGATGAAATGCGTCTGCGGTAGACTTTCTTGACGCTCCCGCCTTCAGGAATCAGTTCCAAGGTGGCGGCAGGATGGATGTCGGAGATGAAGATGTCCCCCTGATAGCAGTTGCCGTTACTGTCAACCGCACAGGTGATCCGGCCGTCCGTTTCCTTGAGAAGTTCAACCCTTGAACGGGTGATCACATTTCCTCCGAAGGAAGATATTCCCTCCGCAAGAGCTTCCGCAATCACGCTTCCTCCGCCCTTGAGCCGCCATCCGCTCTGGATGAACGAGTTGTTGATCTGGGCAAAGATATACAGCGGAAGGGTTTCCCGGTCATATTTTAGACGCAGCGAGGCTCCGCTGAGAACTTTCCGCAGGAGGGGATCCGATATGCAGTCGCAAAGGAAATTGTATGCCGACATCCCGAAGAGGGGCATTGTTTCTCCTGTACCGAAATTGGATTTGATGGTGTCTCCTACACTCTTGAGCCTTGAGATATACCGGCAAAGTCCTTCACGTTCCGATGGAAAAGAGGCTGCCAGGGTGTCAACGAAGTTCCCGTGTCCTGCAGCCAGACTGTAGGAATCGTCTCCTATGACTATCCTGTCAACGCAGTTTCTGTCAAGTTCCACCCAGGGAAGGGAGTCGAGCCCGTAATATTTGAAAAGCCACTCAAGGGATTCGCCGTCACCGAGACCTCCCACATAGTGGAATCCGGTGTCGAATACGGCTTTCCCACGGCGGTAAGTCTGAAGACATCCTCCTGTCTGGAGTCCCTGCTCCAGCACGATCACGCCATACCCGTTCTTTGCAAGCACATAACCACACTGCAGACCTCCAAGGCCCGCACCTATGATTATGACTCGCCGGGCGGCCACGCTACAGGTTTTTGATTACGAGTGAAGAGTTCGTGCCTCCGAACCCGAACGAGTTGGAGAGGAACATATCGAAGTTCTTGTCTATGCGCTTTGCGGGAATCAGAAGCTTTGCAGAATCTTCATCGGGATTCTCGAAGTTGAGATTGGCCGCGATGAATCCGTTTTTCATCATCAGGATTGAGTAGATAACCTCGCTGGCACCTGCCATCCACATCTCGTGGCCCGTCTGGCTCTTCGTGCTGGTGACTTCCGTGCGCTGGTCTCCGAAGACCTTGTAAATTGCTTTTGCTTCGTTGGTGTCACCCACGTGGGTGGAGGTTGCGTGAGCGTTGATGTATCCGATGTCGGATATATCCACTCCGGCCCGTCTGATTGACATCTCAAGGGCGCGGCTTGGGCCTTCCACGTTGGGGGAGGAGATATGGTCACCATTGCTGGAGAAACCGTATCCCAGAACCTCCGCAATTATCGGAGCGCCCCTGCGGAGAGCGGATTCATAACTCTCAAGGATAACAGTAGCGGCTCCGCCGCCCGGAACAAGTCCGTCGCGGTCCCGGTCGAAAGGACGGCTTGCCTTCTGAGGCTCATCCTCCCTGATGGAGAAAGCCGCAATTCCGTCGAACGAGCCCGTGGCCGCCGGGTTGATTTCCTGAGCTCCGCCGCATACAACCATATCCTGAAGCCCGTCCTGAATGAGCAGTGCACCGAGTCCTATTGAGTGAGAACCGCTGGCGCAGGCTGCGGAAATGGTCATATTTATTCCTTTCAGTTTGAAAATCACACTGAGGTTCATTGTTACGGTGGAGTTCATCGACTGGAAAATCGCGCCCGAACCGCAGAGCATCGTATCTTTTTTCTGGACTATCGTGTTCACTGCATTGTAAACGGGTTCGGCTGTACTGTCGCCTCCATAGAGTATTCCCACTTCGTGGGTGTTGAGATATTCCTGGTCGATACGGGCATTTGCAAAAGCGTCACGTGTGGCGCAGTAGGCATACTTTGCGTGTTCGGGCATATAAACCCTCTGTGACCTGGGAAGTTCCTTCTTCAGGTCAGGACTATCGACATAACCTGTCAGACCGCTGCGGAATCCCATCTCCTTGCGTACGGGGTCAAGGATGATGCCTGACTTTCCGTTGTACAGGGAATCCTTTACTTCATCAAGAGTTTTACCGAGGCAGGAATAGATGCCCATTCCTGTGATTACTACGCGTTGCATAATATGATTGACATTTTAGAACATAACTGGCCGCCGGCATAGATGCAGACAACCCATCTTCCTTCCTCGTCCATTCCGGACAATTCGTATCTTATGGAACTGTATTCGGTGGGACTTATCACCGAAAGGAACTTGATATCTTTGGCCTCCATCATCTTGAGGCGTTTCTTTTCAATTATGGATGCAAGTTCGACGGCAATCTGGACAAGGCAGACACCGGGAGTGATAGGCTTGCAGGGGAAATGTGCCTTGTAAATCTCACTTTCAGACAACAACTTCACCTCAGCGATGTATTTGGAACCGTCGAAAGAGAGAGTGGTCAGTTTATAGAGGTTCCCTTTAATCATCTACTGGCATATTTTCGTCCTGCGCGGTCTTTATGGAGGATTGCGCGATTATTTCGCTTCCAACACGTACAACGGCTTCACACAGCTGGATTCCGGCTATGTTTTCTCCGAATATGACGGTGGTGTGGATTGTCTCGCCTACCTCGGGGTTCCGGTTCACTTTGAGATGGTGGACGTTGCCGATATAGCCGACAGTAACTTTCCCGTTTTCTATGAATCTGGCCACATAGCCTATTTTGGCGACTGCGGACTGTGCGATATTCTCAATGAGCCCGGGTGTCTGGAATTCGTTGTTCTCGGTAAAAATCGAGCCTTCCTTTATGAGGTAGGAAGTCTCAGCGGAGCTCTCGTCACATTGCAGAAGCGAGTCAATGAAGACGAAGGGCTTGCGCTGGGGGATGATTTCCGATATTTTAACCGATTTTATAGCCATTGACTTGTATATACAATTGCGACAAAGTTACGATTTTTTAATTAAAAAATCCAAATTGCGAGGGTCCAAATGACGAATCTGGCGAATTTGCCCACAAGCAGGAGGATAAGGGTGGCGGTTGCGGGCGTTCTGTAAAATCCCAGGGCAATAGCAATTACGTCTCCTATGAAAGGCACCCAGCAGGCGAGTGCCAGCCATACCCCGTATCTGTCTATTTTCGCCTTCTGCTTTTCCAGCGTTTCCTTATTGACCCCGAAATGTCTGACGAGAAAGTCCCAGCTGGCGCAGCGACCGAGCCAGTAGGTTGTGACAGAACCGAGCCAGTTTCCCAATGTTCCCACAGCGAGACATCCCCAGAGATTCCTTGTGGCGAACAACACGGCAATATACAGGGCATCTGAACTGAAAGGGAGAATCGTCGCCGCCAAAAAGGTGCCTATGAAAAGCCCGAGAAGTCCTATGTCCTGCAAGTTCAACATCCTTTCGCGAAGTTAGGCATAATTGTTCATAACTGAAATTTAAATTAATTTTGCGACCTCATTCAACTTTATCAAGTTTGGAGAATCTAAATTAATGGTACGTTTTTCGCTGGTACAGTTTTGATAAACTGACATAATAAATGGAAAAGATACAACAATCGTCCCGTATTCAGACATCGCTTTTCTCTTCTACGGAAAAGAAGGTTCTGGTCAGCATAGCCCGAAAGCTCCCCGGATGGGTTACTTCGGATATGCTTACCGCGGTCGGTGTCATCGGCTCCGCCGTGATGGCTTTAGGATATTATCTGTCGAATTTCAACGTTGCCTGGCTCTGGCTTTCCAGTTCCGGCCTTGTGCTTAACTGGTTCGGCGATTCCCTTGACGGGACGGTGGCCCGTGTGCGTAATACCCAGAGGCCGATCTACGGATATTACCTTGACCACACCGTCGATGTTCTGAACGAGGCTATGATGTTCATTGGAGCCGGCCTTTCTCCTTTTCTGGACCTGCGCGCCGCTGTGATAGCATACATCATCTATCTTGCCATGACGCTGAACGTATATATCAACGTTCATCTCAGGGGCGAATTCAAGCTCACATATATGGGGTGCGGTCCCACTGAATTCAGGCTTGTCCTGATTATTCTGAATACAGTCCTTTTCTTTGTCGGCCCCTCGATAATCGGGCAGGTTGCGATTCTTTACATATCTTTTGCAATACCGGCCATCCTTCTCTTCCTTTATCTTGTCACCATTATCAAGGATATCCGTCATTTCGCAAAAATAGACCCTGCCGTCAAGAAAGATGAGAATCCTGATTAAGAGGTTAGGAGAGTTCGTTGTTGCAAACACCATCGGGACACTCGTTGATACGGCTGTTCTGTGGGTTTTTGCATCTTATATCCTGAAAGGATCTTATGTTGGTGAGAATATATTTTCTCCTGCCGTTTCCTTCGAGGCGGCTGTATTGACAAATTTCCTGTGCTCTTACAAGGTGATTTGGAAAGAGCGCATCACCCGTCACGATAGAAGGTCATTCTGGAGGCACTACATACCATACAATCTTTCCTGCACGGGAGTATTCCTCCTCAGGCTCGCGTTTCTCGTTCTTGCAAAGGAAATTACTGGCGTCCACGTCGTGTTCTGCAACCTGATGGCAATGTGCATTACCGGTTTGCTGAATTTCCTGCTCGGAGATAAACTTATTTTCAGAAAAGTGCCGGCTCCAATTGTTTCGGATGAAAACTGCGGCGATGATGGGGAGTGAATCCGAACTTTCTGATTGCCTCTATGTGGTCTTCCGTGGGGTATCCCATATTTCTTTCCCATCCGTATTGCGGGTAAATCGCCGCCAGCTCAATCATATAACTGTCCCTGTGGGTCTTGGCCAGAACTGATGCGGCTGCTATTGACGCGAACGTTGCATCTCCGTGGACAATGGTCTTGAACGGTATGCCGTCGTAAGGCTTGAATCTGTTTCCGTCAATAAGCAGGAATTCCGGTCTGACGCGCAGCTGTCCGACTGCACGCTGCATTCCGGCAATGCTGGCATTCAGGATGTTGATGCGGTCGATTTCATCTTCGAAGACCGGGACGACGGCCCAGGCAATGGCCTCTCTCTCTATGATGGGCCGTAGAGCTTCTCTTCTGAGTCTGGTCATTTTCTTGCTGTCATCCAGCCAGGGATGGCGGAAATCCGGAGGAAGGATTACCGCAGCGGCGAAAACAGGTCCGGCAAGGGGCCCCCGTCCCGCTTCATCGCAACCGGCCTCAAGCCGCCCGGTTTCCAGATATGGTTTCAATTCGGACACGACGCAAATTTAGCAATCAAATTTTGTTTAATCGGGGGGATTTCTTAAATTTGTATTGTTGAACTAAAAATAAATGAACTATGGCTTACAAAATTACTGAAAATTGCGCTGCTTGCGGTACCTGCATAGATGAATGCCCTGTTGGAGCCATCTCAGCCGGCGACATCTATAAAATCGATCCTGAAACTTGTGCTGACTGTGGTACCTGTGCAAGTGTTTGCCCTATGGGTGCCATCGAACAGGCATAATTTCTGTCCGGTCAAGTGATTGGAGAAACAGGGCGGTGACCGTTGCGTTGCCGCCTTTCTTGTTTTGCTCTTCGTGGTTCCATCATTGGATAATAATTGCTACATTTGCAGGTTATACTGAATTTAGATTAATATGGGAAATATACTGAAAGCCCTTTTCGGTTCTAAGGCCGACAGGGATCTGAAGAAATTGACACCGACCCTCAATCTGATTCTCGCCGCATACGAGAGGATTGACAAACTGTCGGACGACGAACTCCGTGAAGCCACCACTTCTCTCCGTGACAAAATCAAGGCGCATATCGCAGGTGAGGAGACTCAGATAGCGAAAATCAAAGAGACTATCTCCAATCCCGAGATTGATGTCAAGCAGAAGGAATCTCTTGCCACCAGGCTGGACGAACTGACAGAAACCGTTGACAAGAAAATCGAAGAGATACTGGACCGGATACTTCCGGAAGCCTTCGCGATAATGAAATCTACGGCAAGAAGATTCAAGGAATCTTCGACCATCAGGGTAAGGGCGACGGATTTCGACAGGAATCTGAGTGCAAACCACGATTTCGTGACGATTGACGGAGATACTGCAATCTGGAAAAACAGCTGGATGGCGGGCGGCAATACGATAACATGGGATATGGTTCACTATGATGTTCAGCTTATAGGAGGCTCGGTTCTCCACAGCGGCAAGATTGCCGAGATGGCGACCGGTGAAGGAAAAACGTTGGTGGCTACGCTTCCGGTATTCCTGAACGCGTTGTCAGGCAAGGGCGTACACGTAGTCACCGTGAACGATTACCTTTCCAAGCGAGACTCCGAATGGATGGGCCCTCTCTATATGTTCCACGGATTGAGCGTCGATTGTATTGACAAGCATCAACCCAACTCCGAGGCCCGCAAGAGGGCATATCGTGCCGACATTACCTTCGGAACCAACAACGAATTCGGCTTCGACTATCTGCGTGACAATATGGCCATCAATCCGGACGACCTTGTCCAGAGGAAACACCACTATGCAATCGTGGATGAGGTTGACTCTGTACTGATTGACGATGCCCGTACGCCGCTCATCATTTCCGGCCCTGTGGAGAAGGCCGGAGACGAGACTTTCATCGAATACAAGCCGTACGTCGAACGCCTCTACAATGCCCAGAAGACACTTGTCAACCAGATTCTCAACGAGGCCAAGAAGCTGATAGCGGAGGGCCGGATTACGGACAAAGGAGAGATAATGCTTCTCAAGGCTCACAAGGGCCTCCCCAAATACCAGCCCCTTATCAAGTACTTGAGCGAGCCCGGTATCAAGCGTATCCTCGAAGAGGCGGACAGTAAAATCATCAAGGCGGCATTTACTGAAAAGGATATAGAGCAGAGGATTGTGACAAACGACCTCTATTTCGTCATTGATGAGCAGCAGCGTACCGTAGAACTGACCGACAAGGGAAATGAGGTTCTGGCAAAGGCGGTGGGGGATGCGGATTTCTTCCTGATGCCGCGTCTGGGTGACGAGGTCTCCAGAATTGAACATTCCGACGCCACCGACGAGGAGAAACGTGCTCAGAAGGAAGCTCTCTACTCCAACTATTCCCTTAAGGCTGAACGTATGCATACCGTAGATCAGCTTCTGAAAGCTTATGCAATGTTTTCCAGGGATGTGGATTATGTGGTGATTGACAACAAGGTGAAGATTGTCGATGAGGGTACGGGCCGTATCATGGAGGGAAGGCGTTGGAGCGACGGATTGCATCAGGCTGTGGAGGCTAAGGAGAACGTGAAGGTTGAGGCGGCCACCCAGACTTTCGCCACAATCACTCTCCAGAACTATTTCCGTATGTACCACAAGCTTTCAGGTATGACCGGTACCGCTGAAACGGAAGCCGGTGAGTTCTGGAACATCTACAAGTTGGATGTTGTGGTCATCCCCACCAATAAACCGGTACTCAGGAAGGATCAGGAGGATCTGATTTACAAGACGAAGAAAGCGAAATATGCTGCGGTGATTGAGAAAATCCAGGAGTATGTGGCTCAGGGACGGCCTGTTCTTGTGGGTACGACATCCGTCGAAATCTCTGAACTCCTGAGCAGGATGCTGAAAATAAGGGGTATCCAGCATCAGGTCCTGAATGCCAAGCAGCACGCCCGCGAGGCGGAGGTTGTGGCTCATGCCGGTGAACCGGGGACTGTTACGATTGCGACCAACATGGCAGGCCGTGGAACCGATATCAAACTGACTCAGAGTGTCCGCGATGCCGGAGGTCTGGCAATCATCGGCACGGAAAGACACGACAGCCGCCGCGTCGATCGTCAGCTCAGAGGCCGTTCCGGCCGTCAGGGTGACCCCGGCTCCTCAATATTCTATGTATCTCTGGAGGACGACCTGATGAGGCTTTTCGGAAGCGAGAGAATCACCAAGGTGGTGGATAATATGGGTATGGCGGAGAATGAGGCTCTTCAGTCATCCATGCTCTCAAGCGCAATCGAACGTGCCCAGCGCAAGGTGGAGGAGAACAACTTCGGTATAAGAAAGCGTCTTGTCGAGTATGATGACGTGATGAACTCCCAGCGTGAAGTTGTCTATACAAAGCGCCGCAGTGCCCTTACCGGTGAGAGGATTGATGTCGATGTCCTGAATATGACCTCCGACTATTGCGAGATGTTCGTGGATGGCAACAAAGGATTGGATTATGATGAATTCTGCGATATCCTGATGAAGAAGCTCTCTTTCCATCCGCAGTTTGACGAGGGATTCTACGAGAAATCAAATAAAATCCAGTTGTCGGAAGCGTTGCTCAAGGAGGTTTTGGAGGCTCAGCAGAGACGTCTTGATTCGCTGGTTGAGCAGGCCTGGCCTGTGGTGAAAACCATCTATGAGACAAAAAGGATGTTCTACCAGAATCTGGCACTCCCCATAACAGACGGCAAAATTGTCCAGACAATCCTTGTGGATCTGCGAAAGGCATACGAGAGCAAGGGGAAGGAGATTGTCCGCTCTGTACAGAAAGCTGCAACGCTCAGGATTATAGATAATTACTGGAAAGAACATTTGCGCGAGATGGACGACTTGAAGCAATCTGTCCAGAATGCGGCGTACGAGCAGAAGGATCCTATCCTTATCTACAAAGGGGAGAGTTTCAACCTGTTCATTACAATGCTGGAAAACCTCAGCAACGATGTTATAGCATTCCTGCTCAGGGCTCAGATTTTCCTCAGACAGGATCAGCAGCCCGAACAGGTCGCATCGCAGGCTCAGGAAAAGCATTCTGATATGAGCCGTATGCAGATGAGCCGTTCCGACCTACTGACAAACAGTTCGGAACCCAGATCCAATGCCCCCGTCCATGTTGAGAAGAAGGTCGGCAGAAATGATCCCTGCCCCTGCGGCAGCGGCAAGAAGTTCAAGAACTGTCACGGAAAAGATTTATAGTAAATGAAATACGATCTTGTTGTTATTGGTGCGGGTCCGGGAGGATACGTCGCCGCTGTCAAGGCAGCACGTTACGGATTGTCCGTAGCGGTTGTGGAACGTGAAAACCTTGGCGGTGTATGTCTCAATTGGGGATGCATCCCTACGAAGGCTCTTCTCAAGAGTGCTCAAGCCCTGCATTATGCACTTCGGGCCGATGAGTTCGGCTTCTCTGTCGGAGATATTGCTCCGGATATCCGGAAGATTGTGGAACGCAGCCGTGGCGTTGCCTCCACTATGAGCAAGGGAATCGAGTTTCTTTTCAAAAAGAACGGAGTTACCCTCGTCTCCGGCACCGCCAGGCTGCTTCCTGACAGGAAAGTGGAGGTGAACGGTGCCGACGGAGTGTCTGTTTTGGATTATGACAATGTCATCATTGCCACTGGCTCTCACCCTGCGGCTCTTCCTTTCGCCCCGATAGACGGGAAGAGGATTCTCTCTTATAGGGAAGCGCTCGTTCCCGAAACTTTGCCGAAGAGTATGGCCGTCATCGGTTCTGGTGCCATCGGTTCGGAACTGGCCTTCTTCTATCGTTCCCTTGGCGTGGAGGTGACTCTTATAGAGTATCTTGACAGGATTCTTCCTCTTGAGGACAGCGATGTATGCGCTCAGGTCAGCCGTCAGTTCAGAAAGGCCGGAATGAAAGTGATGACGGGTGCGGCTGTGAAGAGAATCGATACCTCCGATGAAGGCTGCGTTCTGACAGTCGAAACCTCGAAGGGGGAGCAGACTATAGAATCGGAAGTGGTTCTGTCCGCTGTAGGCGTTCGCCCCAATACCGGGAATCTCGGTCTGGAAGAACTCGGTGTAAAGGTGGAGAAGGGGAGGATACCGGTAGATGAGCATTATAAAACAAATGTTGATGGAATATATGCAATAGGTGATGTGATACCTTCACCCGCTCTGGCCCACGTGGCTTCTGCAGAAGCTTCGATATGCGTGGCCGCGATTGCCGGCAAGAAGGTCAACCCCTTGGACTACAGGTTTATTCCAGCGTGTACATATATTTCTCCCGAAGTGGCCTCAGTCGGTATGACTGAGCGTGCTGCCGTGGAGGAAGGCTTGAAAGTCCGCTGTTCAAAGTTCCTTTTCACGGCATCGGGAAAGGCTACCGCGGCCGGTGCCAGAGACGGATTTGTCAAACTGGTGGTGGAAGAGGGGAGTGACCGTATTCTCGGCGTCCATATAGTGGGTGACAATGCATCCGAAATGATAGGCGGTATGGTGATAGCCTGCCGTCACGGAGTGACCGCTTCGGAACTTGCAAAGACAATTTTCCCCCACCCGACAATGAGTGAGGGAATTATGGAAGCCGCTGGCGCCGCGTCACTTTGACGCTTCTCAGATTCTTTCCTTGATATTGTATTTGTTCCTGTCCTGACTGTTTCTTGACACGAGTTCCGCAAGGAATCCCGTAAGGAATAGTTGGACACCGATGATTACTGCCAGCAGGGCGAGATAGAACAGGGGCTGGTCTGCAACGGCCCTGAATATGTGCCCGTTTGCCTGTGCGACAAGCTTCTTGACAATCAGACAGATTGTGATTACGATACCGGCGAGGAACATCAGAGTCCCGCCGCCGCCGAACAGATACATCGGTTTCTGCCAGAATTTCTGAAGGAACCAGATGGAGAGCAGGTCGAGAAATCCGTGTACGAATCTGTCGAGTCCGAATTTGCTCTTGCCGTACTTTCTGGCCTGATGCAGGACAACCTTTTCGCCGATATTGCCGAAGCCGGCATTCTTTGCAAGGTATGGAATGAACCGGTGCATCTCCCCGTAGACTTCGATATGCTTGACCACATCTTTCCTATAGGCTTTCAGCCCGCAGTTCATATCGTGCAACTTTATCCCTGTGACTCTCCTGGCGGTGGCGTTGTAGAGTTTGGAGGGGAGGTTCTTCGTCGCAACGTTGTCATAACGCTTCTTCTTCCAACCTGATACAAGGTCGTACCCTTCTTCGCGTATCATCCTGACCATTTCGGGAATCTCTCCGGGATTGTCCTGAAGGTCTGCATCCATCGTCACCACTATCTCTCCCTCTGCTGCTTCGAAACCGCAGTAGAGAGCTGCTGACTTGCCGTAATTGCGGCGGAACCTGATTGCGCGGATATTCTGATATGTAGCGGAGAGTTCCTCGATTTTCGCCCAGGAACCGTCCGTGCTACCGTCATCTACCATAATTGTCTCATAAACATATCCCAGAGGGGTAAGGGTCTCATCAATCCAGCGGACAAGTTCCGGCAGTGACTCTTCTTCATTGAAGAGAGAAATTACGATGGAGAGGTCTTTTTTATTCGTCGTTTCCATTCAATTCGTCTTTTGTGAAAACATCCCCGGCGTTTCCGGGTTTTTTTGAGAGGATGGCACTGAATATCAGCCCAAGGAATGTGCACCAGAGGAAAGTGAACACACTGGTGAGCTGTGCGAAATTGTCCTGAATCATCAGGAGGGAGTCGCTGATTTCATCCGTCAAAGCCCCTGTGGAGGCCAGATTTGACACGACCAGATCGAATGACTCCGAAACTTTTTCCGGGCAGATGAACCGGTAAAGCGCAAAATAAAATACTCCGCACAGAAGTGCTGAGCAGAAACTGGTCGCAAAACCGAATTTGAAAGTCGATGAGCCTTCGTTGTTCATGCCAAATCTTTGCATGAAAAAACGTAGCAGCCAGATTGTCGCAACAAGTTTCGCAATCCAGAGTATGATGTCAAGTATCCCTGAACTGACGAAGGTCTCCAGTGTTGCGACAGCTATGGTCACGAGGGCCAGAAAAATGCCGTCAATGCCGGCTTCTCCCCATAATGTATTCCTTTCCATCCTTTTACGGTTATATTTTTGGATTACCGATGCAAAGATATGAATTTATTGTTAAATTTGCATCTTATTGCAGTTCGGCTTTTGTATGCCGGTATAAAAGAACAGAGTTATGATAAAAATTACATTCCCTGACGGTGCTGTAAAGGAATATCAGGATGGAATTACAGCATATCAGATTGCAGAGAGCATCAGCCCCAGACTGGCTGCCGATGTTTTGTCTTCATCGGTCAACGGCAAAATTTACGATCTGGACCGTCCCATCACTTCGGATTCCACACTTCAACTCCATAAATGGGATGCCCCGGAGGCAAAGGCCACTTTCTGGCACTCTTCATCCCACCTTATGGCCGAGGCCGTCAAGATTCTCTATCCGAACGTCAAGTTCGGAATAGGCCCGGCAATTGAGAACGGTTTCTATTACGACATTGATATTGAAGGAAAGCAACTTGTAGAATCGGACCTCAAGGCCATCGAGAACAAGATGCTTGAACTGGCCCGTTCAAAAGAGCAATTCATAAGGAGGGACGTACCCAAAGCGGAAGCGCTCAAAACTTTCTCCGAGAAGGGTGAAACTTTCAAATGTGAACTTATCGACGACCTTCAGGACGGTACGATTTCATTCTATACCAACGGCTCTTTCACTGACCTTTGCCGCGGACCTCATCTGAGGGACACTTCCGCCATCAAGGCTGTCAAGCTGCTGTCAATCGCCGGAGCCTACTGGAGAGGTGACGAGCACAACAAGCAGCTCACCCGTATCTACGGCATTACGTTTCCCAAGAAGAGCCTGCTCGACGAATATCTCCTGATGCTTGAAGAGGCAAAGAAGCGCGATCACCGCAAAATAGGCAGGGAGATGGAACTTTTCACCTTCTCACAGAAGGTCGGTATGGGACTTCCTCTCTGGCTTCCCAAGGGAACCGATTTGAGGATGCGGCTTGAGGAATTCCTGCGCAAGGTGCAGAGGCGATATGGTTACGTTCAGGTCATCACTCCTCATATCGGAATGAAGGACCTCTACGTCACTTCCGGCCACTGGGCGAAGTACGGAGCGGATTCTTTCCGCCCCATCACCACACCTCAGGAAGGGGAGGAGTACCTGCTCAAGCCTATGAATTGTCCTCATCATTGTGAAATTTACCGTTCAAAACCCCGTTCATACAGGGATCTTCCCTTGAGGCTCGCCGAATTCGGCACTGTCTATCGCTATGAGCAGAGCGGAGAGCTTCACGGTTTGACGCGCGTCCGCAGCTTTACCCAGGATGACGCGCACCTCTTCTGCCGTCAGGACCAGATAAAGGAGGAGTTCTGCAAGGTGATAGACATTGTGCTCTATATCTTCAAGACCTTGAAATTCGACAAATATACTGCTCAGGTGTCGCTTCGTGACCCTGACAACAAGACCAAGTACATAGGGTCCGACGAGAACTGGACCAAGGCAGAGGCGGCCATTGTGGATGCCGCAAAGGAAAAGGGCCTTCCCACTGTAGTTGAATACGGCGAGGCCGCATTCTACGGTCCCAAGCTTGATTTTATGGTGAAGGATGCTTTGGGAAGAAGCTGGCAGCTCGGAACAATTCAGGTCGATTACAATCTTCCCGAGCGTTTTGACCTTGAATATGTCGGTTCCGATGACAAGAGGCACAGGCCGGTGATGATTCACAGGGCTCCGTTCGGCTCTATGGAGCGTTTTGTTGCAGTGCTGCTTGAGCACACTGCTGGAAAACTGCCGCTCTGGCTGATACCGGAACAGGCGATTGTCCTTCCAATCAGCGAGAAATTCAACGATTATGCAAAAAAAGTTTGCGAATTGCTTAATAATTACGAAATTCGCGCGTTTGTTGACGACCGGAACGAAACTATCGGCAAGAGAATCCGTGAAAACGAGCTCAAGCATACGCCGTTCATTCTGGTTGTAGGCGAGAAGGAAGAGTCATCCGGTTCTGTTTCAGTAAGGAAGCAGGGCGGTGACAATCTCGGCGCTATGACCGTTGAAGAGTTCGGCGAATTCCTCGGGAAGGAAATCAGAAAGGAATTGGAATAATTTAATTTTTGGAGGACACAGCAATAGCAACCAACTACAGGCCACCGAAACCGAGACCGCAGGTCCCGCGACTGCCCGACCAGAGATTGCCTCAGAACAGGAAGGACAAGGACGACGGATTGCGTATCAACGGCCGCATCACCGCTCAGAAAGTGAGAGTGGTGGGCGACAACGTACCCGAACAGGGTATCTATCCGCTATCTCAAGCACTCAGAATGGCTGAGGAACTTGAGCTTGACCTCGTGGAGATTGCCCCCAACAGCGATCCTCCGGTATGCAAGATAATCGATTATCAGAAGTTCCTCTACCAGCAGAAAAAGAAGGCCAAGGAGCAGAAAGCAAACGCCTCCAAGGTTGTAATCAAGGAGATACGTTTTGGTCCCCAGACCGATGAACACGATTTCCAGTTCAAGCTCAACCACGCAAAGAGTTTTCTTCAGGAAGGTGCGAAGGTGAAGGCGTATGTCTTTTTCCGCGGCCGCTCGATTCTCTTCTCCAATCAGGGTGAGAAACTGCTTCTGAGGTTCGCCCTCGAACTTGAGGAGTTCGGAAAGGCTGAGCAGCTGCCCAAGCTCGAAGGCAAGAAGATGCTTATGATGATTGCCCCTGTAAAGAAAAAATAACTTTTTAACCAATAACTATTTTTATTATGCCAAAATTGAAGACCAACTCCGGTTCAAAGAAGCGTTTCACGCTCACCGGTTCTGGAAAAGTGAAGAGAAAACACGCTTACAAGAGCCACATCCTCACAAAGAAAACCAAGAAACAGAAGAGAAACCTCACTCACGTTGCTATGATTGAGAAGGTCGATCTCAAGAGAGTAAAAGCTTTGCTGGTAAAGTAAAATCAATGTCTAACCCGGATATTCAGCCGGCAAGTCCCTGCGAGTCAGGGCGCTGGTATCCAAAAACAAATCAATTTATGCCAAGATCGGTAAATCACGTAGCTTCTAGAGCACGTCGCAAGAAGATTCTGAAAGAAACCCGCGGTAACTTCCTTTCAAGGAAGAATGTCTGGACCGTTGCCAAGAACACCTATGAAAAAGGTCTGACTTACGCATACCGCGACCGCAAAACCAAGAAACGCAATTTCCGCGCACTTTGGATTACCCGTATCAATGCCGCCGCACGTCAGCACGGTCTGAACTATTCCCAGTTTATGGGCAAGCTTGCCGCGCAGAATGTAGGCCTGAACCGCAAAGTCCTCGCTGACCTTGCGATGAACAACCCCAAGGCATTCGAGGCAATCGTAAATTCCGTCAAATAGTCTGCTCGGAAGTTGAACCTCAAGGAACTATACAGGAACAGGAAGGTACGGTTCATATTCTGGGCTGTGCTCTATCTCCTTTGGATTCTCTGGATGGGGAACTGGTGGTGGCTTCTCGGTCTGCCTGTCATTTACGAGATGGCGGTGACTCAGAAGTTCAAGGCCTGGCTCTACAGGGACGGGAAGGATAACAACCACACCAGAAACGTGATTCTCGGGTGGGTCGATGCGATTGTATTTGCAGTCGTGGTCGTATCCTTTATCAACGTCTTTTTCTTCCAGTCCTTCAAGATTCCCTCCTCCTCAATGGAAAGTTCCTTGATGACGGGCGACTATCTGTTTGTCAGCAAGACGGCCTACGGCCCCAAGATGCCACAGACACCATTGTCCGTTCCGTTCGTCCACAATACGCTGCCTTTCTCCGGAAAGGAGAGTTATTCCACCGCCCTGCAGTTTGATTACCGCAGGATCAAGGGAAAGGGGAGAGTGAATCGTGACGATTATGTCGTCTTTTCGTTCCCCAATGGAGATACGGTACTGACGAAGGCTCCCGCCGAAGACTATTACGCGCACGTCAGAATCAACGGTCGCGAAAACACCATAAGGAACTACGGTCCCCTGAAGGTTCGCCCCGTTGACAAGAAAGACCACTATGTCAAGAGATGCGTCGCCGTTGCAGGAGACACTCTTCAGGTTGTTGACGGCAAAGTATATGTCAACGGAGAGGTTCAGCAGAGTTATGCGGGTATCCAGAATACATATAAAGTGACAACGGACGGAACTGCAATCAATCCATCAATATTCAGGGAAACAGGGATTAACGTATCCGAAATATGGTACAACGCCTCTCTTCCCGGGTATCCTGCACTTCCCCTTACGGAGAGTCAGTTGGAGAGGGTGAAATCACTTCCCAACGTCGTGTCGGTCAGGAGCAACATTGAGATCTCCGACAACTCTTCCGATCTTGAGGAGATGCTTTTCCCCTTTGTGAGCACCGGCTGGACGCGGGACAATTACGGACCGCTCTGGATTCCGGCAAAAGGTGAGACGGTGGAGCTGGACAGCAGTAATCTGCCGCTTTATCGCAGGATAATAGAGACATACGAAGGCAATTCGTTTGAAGTGGCTCAGGATGGGTCTTTCCTTATCAACGGGACTCCCTCCGCCACCTACACCTTCAAGATGGACTATTATTTTATGATGGGTGACAATCGCCACAATTCGCTTGATTCGCGTTACTGGGGCTTTGTTCCCGAGGATCACATAGTTGGAAAGCCCGCCGTGATATGGTGGTCGTCCGACTCCAACTATAAATTCCCACGGAACATCAGATGGCGCAGACTGCTGAAGATACTTTAAATCAGGCTGTGAAATTTGTTTTTTTCAATAAAAATCAACATATTTGCGGCCACCTTTTGAAATAATATAAAAAGTAAATATACAATGGCACGAGTTTGTCAAGTTACAGGAAAAAAGAGGGTGATTGGAAACAACGTTTCCCACTCTAAAAGACGCACAAAACGCGAGTTCGCTCCCAATCTGAAGAACAAGAGGTTCTGGTCGGAAGAAGAGCAGAGGTTCATTACTCTGAAGGTTTCTTGCAAGGGTATGAAGACTATCTACAAGAATGGTCTTGCCGAAACCTTGAAGAAGTCAAAAGAACAGGGATTGATTAACATCGTTTAATTTTTACGACTATGGCTAAAAAAGGTAAAGGCAACAGGGTTCAGGTAATACTGGAGTGTACTGAACAGCGTGAAAGTGGCGTACCCGGAATTTCCCGTTACA
>JAZLIS010000029.1:0-9512 GCA_045617505.1 Bacteroidales bacterium
GCGCGAAGCCATCTCCAAGATAAGTTTTCCATTGAGGGACGTAGGAGACTACTACGTTGATAGGCAGGAGATCTAAAGGCAGCAATGTCAAAGTCGACCTGTACTAATATCCCGAACACTTCGCTTGAAAAGCAGAGCGAATCCCGGAAGGGAGAAGTTCTGACGGAAGACGAAGCTGACGGTTTGATTACCGAGTTGTTTCTCTCAGAGATATAGAAAAGGCGGTTATAGCGGTGAGGATCCACCTCTTACCATTCCGAACAGAGAAGTTAAGCTCACTGGCGCCGATGATACTGCTACACCAAGTGGGAAAGTAGGTTGCCGCCACCTTTGAAGGCTGAGAAAGTTTCGTGCTTTCCCAGCCTTTTTTTTATTTGCTGTGGGCAGTGCAGTTTGCAGCGGTCTGTTCCCCTGCCTTCAAAGGCGGCGGGCCGTCCTCTGTTCAAACATAGAAACTGTAAATATCCGGGATTGGGGAGATGATTCTTGAAAATATTATCGTTGTCTTTGGAAATAATTGAGTAAATTTGCAGATGTAGCCAAACATCATTGATATACAAATTTAATATGATTTTGAATATGAAATATACCCTTGAACTCATCTCGTCCGCAATGATGATTATTGTTGGAGCCGGTGCATTTACCGGATGTGAGAAATCAAAAGACCCTGAACCATTTTCGGAACCTGCTGACCTTGTTGTCTATGGCAAAATCTTTACTGCGGACAATGATAAAATCGTGGATGCGTTTGCCGTTAAGGACGGCAAGTTCGTCTATGTGGGTGACAAAGCCGGAGTAGAAGCCGCTATTAATGAAGGTACTACCGAGATTCTTGACTACACCGGCAAGGGGCTCGTCATCCCCGGATGCACAGAGGGCCACGGGCATTTCATCGGAGTGGAAGGGGTTACAAAAATGCTTCCGGGATTCAAGGCTACCTATGAAGAACTGGTCAGCACTGTGATTCCTCAAAAGATGAAATCCAATCCGGGCCCCTTCGTATCATTCGGATGGGCTACGGAAAAAGTGTCGAAAGACAATGTGACAGATTATGCCGGAACACTTGATAAGATTTCAACGGAATATCCTATCATACTCATTGACGGTGGCGGTCACAATGCCCTGTGCAACACCGTTGCACTGAAGAAAGCAGGACTCCTTAAGGATAATGGCGAGAAACTGATGGATGTTCGTGGAGGGGATATTCTCACATTGGGCGAGACTGGGAGACCTACCGGCTATGTCACCGACGAAGTCATACCTTACGTTGTCAACAAGGCCGTAGGTGCCCTGCTTGATGATGCCCAGTATCGTCAGGCTTGTGTCAACGCGGTAAATGCACTCAATGAACGCGGTTTTACCTCTTATCTGGATGCGGCGACCAACTATCTGGATGAAGAGGCCAGAGCCTACAAGTACGCCTATGACCTGGACCAGACAGGAGAATTCACGGTCAATATGATAGGATTCTACAACATCCGCAGTTATGACTGGGGCTTCCCGAAGGGAGGGGCGATGCCGGAAACCGTAAAAAAGAGGCTTGATTACATCGGTACTCTTGCCGACAAGTATTCCAGCCGCCACGTCATAGCCAACGGGGTGAAACTCTTCGCGGACGGCGTGACTGACACCGGTACGGGTTGGATAAGCGAGGAATATTTGATGGAAGGACTTCCTGCGGACAAAAAGCACGGCAACATCATCTGGGAGCAGGACGAACTGGACGCCATAGTTGCCGCCGCCAACAAAAGGGGTATGCCTGTTCATACCCATACTTTCGGAGACCTGGCCTGCGAAGCTGTCATAAATGCATATTGTGTATCCGGCACGGCTTCATCGCTGACTGTACCCAACTCGCTCGCTCACGTGAGAAACATTATGGATAAGGACATCACCCGCTGTGCGGAAAACAATATTCTCATCTCATCCAATATCATCTGGCACGCCGGGGATCCCGATTGGGCCATGCCTTACCTTTCCTTTATCCCGAAAGACATTTATGAAAGCGGATATCCGATGAAATCGCTGCTGGATGCAGGTATCGTAGTGTCATCTTCCACCGACTCGCCTGCCGGAAATACGCCGGGCACTGTCCCGAACATCATTGGAGTGGCGGTGAACGGAGTATGCCCGGAATTTCCCGATGCGTCCCCGCTCAACCCTACGGAACTGCTCACTGTCGCCCAAACGCTTGAATGCCTCACTATGGGCGGTGCGATAAGCCTCGGCCTGCAGGATGAACGTGGCTCCATCGAGGTTGGAAAGTATGCCGATTTCGTTGTGCTTGACAGAGATGTGCTGGAACAGGAGAAGACCGACAAAAAGGATATCTTCAACACAAAGGTTGCGAGCACCTGGTTTGAAGGACAGAAAGTTTATCCGAAATAGACATAAGGATATCCCGCGTTACATCGGAAGGTGTGGATGGATGGTCTGGCCGGGTCACACATCCAGAATACGGAACGGATTATAGGAGATGCCTCTGTCGATAGTGTCTGTAGCCTCCTTTGCCTTCAGCCTTTTTACAATATATTGGGTGACTGGAAGAAGGGCTGTTTCATAGGCTACCTTGACCAGTATCTGGCAGGCAATCATCAAGAGAAGTCTCCTCAAGCCAAGCGTCCAGAATACAATCGGCATGAATACCAGAGAATCGGCCAAATCCCCTGCAATGGATGAGACGATGGCCCTTAACCAGAAATATCGACCTCCGGTGGCTTTTTTCATCAGGCTCATTACGGAGGCATTGATGGTGGAGCCGATAAAGAATGCGGCAAGTGATGCCATCGCCACTTTGATTTCTATCCTGAAGATATAATTGAAGTGACTTCCTCCATCCCAGAAATCCGCCCCGGGAATAGCCACGACTATCTGGGCCAGAGCAATTACCAAAAAATTCATTATAAATGCCGTCCAGATGGACAGACGCGCCCAGCGGTAGCCATAAACTTCCGAAATGCAGTCGTTAATAATATAGGATATAGGGAATATGAGAAGGTCTCCCGTGAGGACCATACCCCAAAGGGTGAAGACTTTCGTCGTAAAAAGGTTGGATGAGATGAGACATACTGTCATCAGAACGCACATCATCATAAACCTGACTGGAACTCTGTTCTTCATATCTTCTGTCTTATCGACAGTCGGCATCGTCTGCTGACTTGTCGGGAGCTTGTTCTCATACGATGGCAAGTTACGGAAAATTCGGGGTAAAACAAACTTCCATAAAAAAGGGGCTCCGGAATTCCGGGGCCCCGATATAGGAATCTGCAGAAGATATTACTTGGATGCGTATCCGTCAATCTGGTGGAGATTCTTGTTGCGCTGAAGCTGGAGAAGACCGATGGGCCAGTAGAGGCTCTTGCCTGCAAAGCTGGCGCCACGAGCGTTTGTCGCTGATGCCAGATCGACGTAGGTTACGGTGTGGTCGTCATTGATGACAGGGAATTTCTTGGTGCGGACAACGTCATCCCAAATCTTGAATTCAAGAGGGAATTCGCGGAGACGTTCTGTCCAGCAGGCCTCGATGAATGCGGTCTTGTCTGTGCTTTCAAAGTTAGGCAGACCGGCACGCGAACGGATGGCATTGAGATATCCGAGAGCCTCGGGAGTTACGCTTCCGCTCTGTGCAATTGCCTCTGCCGCATCAAGGTAGGCCTCAGCAAGACGATAGACGTTCCAGTCGTGAGAACCCTTGCCGGTTTCTTCCATAGCCGTCTGGTCAAAATAGTAGAAACTCCCGGGATGCTCCTCGTCGGCTGCCGTCCAGCTCAATTTTGTTGTTGCATTGAAATAGTTCCAAGCAAAGAACTGCTGCTCCTGTACGCGAAGGTCATCTTCGTCATATACGTTAAGGAACCCGTTTTCAACGCCATATACGCGGGTATAGATGGAATACTTGTCGAAAACGTTGGTTGCACGCGTATCGAATGCATAGGTGGGCCACCATCCGGCAGCTGAAATATTCTGGTTGAATTCGTACGAATACACGACCTCGGAATGATCTTCTGTTGTACGGAGTTTGTTGATGTAGGAATCAGCGGCGGTGGCGCCGTTTTCGAGAAGAGCCAGCCCCGGAGTATTGATGACTTTCACTGCGGCAGTTGCGGCGGCTGAATAGTCACCGATGTACATACAAACGTCGGCGAGAACCATATTTGCAACTGATGCGCTGATGCGGTGACCGTTGGTTACGAACGGAGAGTTGGAGAGAACTCCGGCTGCTTCCTGAAGGTCTTTCTTGACCTGGGCCAGAACGGCCTCCGGATCAGACTGTCCGAGTGTAAGGTTGTCGTTGTTGTCGGTATAAGTCAGAGGCATCGGGACTTCGCGGAACTGCTTGACGAGATAGAAGTAGTTGAATGCGCGGAAGAACTTGGCCTCTGCCACATACTGGGCGGGAGCTTCTTCGATGTTGATGATCTGGTTGGCCACATTGATGGCTTGATAGCAGGATTGCCATACGCTTTCGGAGAAACGTGCGGAAATATCGCCCGTATTATCCTCGCGTGTAAGCATTGCGGCTTTTTCGCAATGAGTCTCCTGCCCTTCATAATCATTCTTGAAATATCCGGTAATCATACCGTTGATTGATGCGTTCGGGCCGATATATGCAGAACCCGCATTTGCAATCTGAGTGACTGCGCCGTGACGGTAGAGATAGTTCGTGCGGGATTGATACTCAACGTCGCTGTACATTGACCCATCGGAGTTGGTCCGGGGCTCTTCCTGCAGCCAGTTGCTGCAAGATGCCATAACCAGTGCTGTAACAGTCAAAATGGAGATTGATATCTTTTTCATAGTGATTTTCAATTTGGAAAATGTGTGTAATTGTTAGAATGTAAGGTTGACTCCGAATGTAAAGGCACGGGCACGCGGATAAGAGAAGAAAGCCATATTCTGACCGAAGACATCGTCGCGGTTGGAAGTTGACTCAGGATCGAAACCGGTGAAATCCTTTGAAGTGATGAGGAAAGCGTTGTTTACATTCAAATAGAGGCGAAGACTTGCGTTCTGCATTACAGTCTTGGGGAATGTATAGCCGAGTTGGATGAGGTTGGCGCGGAGGTATGAGCCGTCAACAATCCAGGCGCTGTCAACTGTGGTGTCCTGGCCGGCGTGGTCAGGATTGCAGAGGTAAACCATCTGCTGCATACGACTCTGAGTTCCGGTAGCGGCATCATAGAGAATGTTGTTCAAACCGTTGGTGATTCCGAAACGGTCATAAGTTGAATGGTAGAACTGTTGCATGGTCTGAACTCCGGCTACAAACTGCATGTCAATGGTGAGGTCGAAGTTGTAGAGGCGGAAATTATTGATAAAGGAGCCGGACCAGTCCGGAGTACCCTTGCCGATAATTTCTTTTGTATCGGAACGGTGTGCACGGCCAACCTGATTCCAATCACATTTTCCGGCCGCTGCATCAGCCTCCGTCCAGGTACCGTAACGACGGTATCCGTAGAATGAGTTGAGAGATTCACCGACCCGGATGATTGCCTCGGAGCCGCCCACCCAACTGTACATTTCGATATCCTCATCATTTTCGCCAAGATGGAGAACCTTGTTCTTGTTATAGTTGGCGTTGAGGGTAACGTTCCATTCGAAGTTTTTCCTGAAAACCGGAATGCCTTTGATCATAATATCGACACCCTGATTGCTTACTGAACCGATGTTCTTGAAGATGGAAGAGAAACCGCTCTGGCTGGGGATAGGGCAGTTGAGAAGGAGGTCGGAAGTCTTCTTGTTATAGTAACTCAAGTCAAAGTACAGACGGTTGTTGAAGAATCCGATGTTGAATCCGGCATCCCACTGGGCAGTCTTTTCCCACTTCAAGTCGGAATTTGCCATAGAACTCATATAGGAATAAGGAGCTGCGACGTTGTTGATGAGAGTTGTACTTGATGAGGCTTTGGCCAGAGAGTTATAAGGGTTGATTTCCGAGTTGCCTGTGATGCCGTAACTGGTGTGGACACGGAATTCGCTGACAGCCTGTGAATCCTTGAGCCAGTCCTCTTCCTTTACGTTCCAGGCAAGACCTGCAGAGGGGAAGAATGCGTACTTGTTGTTGGCACCGAATTTTGAAGAGCCGTCATAACGGGCGGTAGCCGTGAGGGAATACTTGTTGAGAAGAGTGTATGCGGCACGGATGAAGTAGGAATTCATCTTCCAATTGCTGTACGAAGATTCAGGAGCGTCGTACATAGTACCGGCACCCATATTGTTCCACTCGTAGAAGTCGGAGGTGAAACCTTCGGTGTACATTGAATCATAATTCTGGGTGCGTCCCTGCCAGGAAAGACCGGCCATCAGATTGAGACGGTGGTTCTCGTTGAATTCTTTGTTCCAGGTAAGGTATGTCTCTTCCTGCCAGTAGATTGAATTGGTGTGACTGATGCTGGCCCAGCCGTTCGGCATTGAGATGTTGTTCAGTTCTTTTGAAGAATATCCGCGGTATGTGTTGAGGTGGGCATCGACACCGATCTGAGTCTTGAGGTCAAGACCGGGAAGGATATGGAATGTGAATGCCTGATTGCCGAAAATCTGGGTCCTGTAGTTCATCCTCTTCTGGAGATCCAGAATCATTACGGGGTTGGACATTCCTTCGAAGCCGTACTTTTCCTGCATATCGGCTCCGACAGAGGTGTTTGTAGTGTAGTTCCCGTCCTTGTCGCGTACAGGAAGCCAGGGGAGCATCTCAATCATAGTACGGCGGCACTCCTGCCCACCGCCGGTTTCGGGTGTATAGCGGCCCCAGGTATGATTCACCAGCAGGTTGGTGTTGGTGGAAAGCCATTTTGTCGGCTTGGCATCAAATGCCAGTTTACCGTTCAGACGCTTGCTGTAGGTATTCTTCATAATACCCTGCTGGTCTGTGAAGTTCAGGAAAGCACCGGTGGATGTCTTTGCGGTGGTATGCTGGAGATTAACCTGATGGTTATGGGAAACGGAGACACGGGTGGCCTCTTTCTGCCAGTTGGTGTCATAGATGGGGTTTCCGCTTGCATCGAAATAGTCACGGTTTGTGAACCAGTCAGTGCGGTTGAGAGACCAGTTTTTACCCTGATATTTGTTCTCGTTCTCAAGACCTTGCATAAAGGCATCACACCATTCGGAGGCTGTGAGAGTATTCATATAGCGGGCCGGCTGAGAGACCGTGAGGGAGCCTGCATAGGTTATCTTGGTGCCTTCGGAAACAAGGCCGCGCTCCGTGGTGACGATGATTACACCGTTTGCGCCGCGGGCACCGTAGATGGCGGCTGCGGATGCATCCTTCAGGACTTCAATGCTCTTGATGTCATTGGGGTTAAGGAGATGGAAATCTTCCATAACCACGCCGTCAACGACATAGAGAGGATCGGTCGAAGAGTTGATGGTGGCCACACCGCGGATGACGACGCGGTTCGCATAGGCGCCCGGCTGTGATGAGTTTGAGTAGATGTTTACACCGGCGGCCTTGCCACGGAGTCCGTCCAGAGGGGAGAAGGCCTGAACTTTGGCAATTTCAGAACCTTTTGTCTGGGAAATGGAACCGGTGACATCGCGTTTTTTGAGTGTACCGTAACCTACGACGACAACTTCGTCAAGCAGTACGTTGTCTTCAGCAAGAGTGATGATGATATCATTTTCGCTGACAACAACTTCCTGTGAAACATAGCCGATGCAGGAAACGACGATTGTGGAATTGGCGGTGACATTGAGGGAGAACTTTCCGTCAATATCTGTAATTGTTCCATTAGAGGTACCTTTCTGTAATACTGCGGCACCGACAACAGGTGCGCCGGCATCATCTACTACTGTACCGTTGATTGTCTCTGTTTGCGGAGCCTGAACGCTTGATTCCGAAGCGGCCGCATAAGCAACGTTTCCGAAAAAGAGCAGGCTGAGGATTACTGTACCCGCCAAGGTTCCTGTCTTCAGGAATTTGGGCAGCCATTTTTTACTTTTCATAGATAATTGGTTAAAAAGTTGTTAAATACAATGCAAATATATTAGAAAAATATCAATATTGTTTCAAGATTGTAAGGATGTGTTTTGATTGTATTCCTTGCGGGATTGGGCTCGCTGACGCTGCGCATTCCCTTTCCGCTCGCCGCGGGGGCCTTTGCAAGAATGGGGTGAAGCCCAGCGCTAACGCGCTGAGCTTCACTTTCTTGCCAGTAATCTTCTATCTTGAAAAACGCGCCAACAAAAAGGGCGAAAATCCTATCCGCTTGTCCGCTATCGTCAAAGGTGCAAGAATCCAATCAACCACCGGATTCAGCATCAACCCTGATGTCTGGGACAAAGACTCAATGCGAGTCAAGCCACATCAGATCACCAATTGGTTATACACAGCAAACATCAGATATCCTGGAAGAAAATCCGCAGGACATTATTTTTGGCAGGGATAATTTCTTCCAACCTCTCATTTCCGATATCAGGGCGGCAAAGAAAACCGTCATTCTATCCGTCAGAAGCCTTCGTATGGCGAAGAGAGCATTCGGTCAAACAGTAAATAATATCGTCAAAAGAGGCGTTGGGTGCAGAATATATGTGCGGGAGAGTTCGGATCAGGATGTCAAATTTCTGAATGAAGGAATTGATGTGGTTTTGAGGGAAGATATGCATATTCTGGCCGCGGTCATTGGCCGGAGAATTCTATGGTATGGCAATATCAACTTCACGGGAGGCAATTATCCCGATGACAATACAATGAGAATCATCGAGCCTGCCATTGCATCAGAGGTGATGGGTTATCTGATGGAAGGCGAATAATTGGCTCATTGCAAAACCGCTGCAATATTATTCCCGAGGGAAACGGTGACGTAATGTGTCACGAATATCATGTGGATTCGTCGTGGGAAGAGAATAAACCGGCCAGGAATTCCGAATGCTTCTGCGGACTTCGTCAATACGGCCCTCGCAAGCCTCATCTACGAGGCCGGTGGCGTAGATTTCTTCGATGAGCGGTAAATGTTCTACGGCACCTGCGCTTATCAGGATTCCTATTGCGAATGCCGTCACAGTGCCGTCGCAAATGGTGCGTTCCGGCAGGTCTGCCTTGTATTCATTCAGCAGTTCCACAGTCATATCTATGATTTCCTGCCTGACTTCCGGGCAGTTTCTTGCAATATGTTCAAGCAGTTCCAAGGCAGATAATTTGAACTCCGGACTCGGCCCCTTTTCGGACAGGAAAGGTTTCAACAGGCGCGGATTATCCTTTATCAGAACGAACAGGACGGGGTCAAG
The DNA here is from genome assembly GCA_045617505.1 of Bacteroidales bacterium. Taxonomy (GTDB): domain Bacteria; phylum Bacteroidota; class Bacteroidia; order Bacteroidales; family UBA932; genus Cacconaster. Next base: position 9,226 of record JAZLIS010000029.1, read on the forward strand.
AAACAAATCTGAGACATTTCCGAAATTGTATTCCCGAAACTCTGATGACTGCCTCATCACTTCAAGAACAATCGGAAGGGTTTCATTCACGTTTGCTACGTTTGCCAGAAACACAAGTGAATTGCTCAATACGCACCAATTACCCGATGCCTCCTCATCCAGTTCTTTCGCAGATTTTCCCCATTGCCTGCCAAGTTCGCAAAGAACAAGGTTTTGGAGGTCAGCCCTTAATTTATCTTCCGGGAGTGACTGAACCCAGTCAATATCTTCATCCGAGAAGTCGTAGA
>JAZLIS010000030.1:0-3090 GCA_045617505.1 Bacteroidales bacterium
AGTCCTCTTGCTCAAGTCAACGGCCATCATCTTCTTCAAGTCCTCTTTCGTCAGGTAGATTGAATCCACCTCAACCCTCGTTCCCTTGAACCTCTTATCCTGGTACTTGGAATTGCTGTGAAGTCCCTCACTCTGCGCCAGGGCCATAATCGCCTTCAGCTGCTTGATGCACTTGCCGGTAGTGTTGATGGCATAGCCCTGCTCGTTCAGATACGCAGTGTAATCACGGTAGAAGTTCATATCGATATCATCGAAATCATACTCCCGCTTCATCTTCTTCTCGAACTTCTTCAACCTCTCGCAAGCCTGGTTGATTGCATTGATCGTTCCGGGAGCATAGACGGTTCCCTTGTCGGTAAGCCTCTTCCCGGCCTTGATATCCTTGCGGAACTGCTCGATGAACTTCCGCAGAGTCACCCTGTTCGCCTCCGCCTCCAGCCGTGCCGCCTCTTCAGCATCCGCCTCCTCCTTCTCGCGAAGCTCTTTATAGACGTAAAAATTCACAATCTCCTTGACATCGGCAGCAGTGAGAGCAACACCGGCATCCAATTTCTTGTAGATATCCATCCGGATATTCTCTACGTCATCAAAGACTTTCTTGATTATTTCGTCCTTGCAATACTTCGTCCGTTCCAGAGACCCCGGTGCCGTATTCCAGACCTTCTCAGCTATGCGCAAAGGAGTCTGCTGTTTAACATCAACGTGTGGCGTTCGCGCCTGAACTCTGATTTTGATAGGGCAAAGGTCATCTGCTCCTTTAGGCCCCAAAGAAAAGATAGTTGCCATACAAATATTGTTTAAAAACTCGTATAGCAAAGGTAGGAAATAATTTTAGAAGTTTCCTACATCTTTCCTACATTTTTCGAAAATCATTGTAAATCATTGGAGGGTAATTTCTATTAAAGTAGTGTATATCAATACTATAACTATTCAATACTTTTCAATGATTTCTATAAAATTGGTGCCTTCCGCACCGCAGAAACCCCTTTCGGTATATCTGAGAGGGGCTTTTCATTTCAAATTGGTACTACATTGGTACTACATTTTGTGGATTTGCATCCACTGCTTTACCTCTCCTCCCCTCCAACAGTATATACCCAAAAACAAAGAGGTCCAAAAATCTTTTAGACTTTCGGACCATTGCGAATCAAAAATAATAGACTCACGTCTGCTATTTTCTCCAACAAAGATAACCATTTTCATCAAAATAGGCCATCTCAAATCAAAAGAACAACAAGACCGCCAGTTCCGCCAGACTCCCGTCCGCCGGAATGTCGGAAAGCGTACCCGGCTCCCGCGCTCACGCAGGCTCAGGAGCCGACACTTTCCGCCACCCTTGCGGGCTGCCTTCCGCAAAATATCACTACCTTAGCTGATGGAATCGTTGAGCTGTGCATAACACCACAGCAAAATGAAAATCTTTATCGACAACGGCCACGGCCAATTCACGCCCGGCAAACGCTCACCCAACGGAGAATTCCGTGAATGGTTCTTCAACCGGGAAATCGCCACCCGCGTCACATCAGGACTCAAAGCCCAAGGCCACGACGCAGAACTCCTCGTCCCCGAATCCGATGATATCCCACTCAAAGAACGAGTCAGCCGCGTCAACACCTGGTGCCTCCTCCACGGCAAACACAACGCCATCCTCATCAGCATCCACGCCAACGCCTCAGGAAATGGCCAGCAATGGATGAAAGCCCAGGGCTGGAGCTGCTACACAACAAAAGGGAAAACCGGATCAGACCAACTCGCCACCTGCCTATACGCCGAAGCCGAAAAAAACTTCCCCGGCCGCAAGATACGCAAAGACCTGTCAGACGGAGACCCCGACTGGGAAGAAAACTTCTACCTCCTCCAGAAGACCAGCTGCTGCGCCGTACTCACAGAATCATTCTTCTACGACAACATCGACGACCTCCGCTACCTCGAGTCCTCTGAAGGCAAAGCCGCCATCGTCCGGACCCACATCGACGGCATCATATCATATCTGAACGAAGCCACTACCTGTTCGCACGAATAACCTTCAGGCAATACTCCAGCCCTTTCAGCTCACCGCGAAGACCAACCCTCTCCTCCGGACTACCGTCAGTCTCAATCAGCTGCTTCTCGATTCTCCGCTTGCGACCAAGAATCGTCTTCTCCATCTCATCGAAATATGCAGCCGCATTAATCGTCAGTCCCTTGACAGGCGTCTCACCATCAATCAGACACCGGATCTGCTCCCAATACGAAGACCACTCGCGAAGCGCAACCTCGGCATCATACAGAAACTCAAGAGTCAGAAGATACGCCTGCTTGAAAACCGATTCCGGAATCGGCCTCGCCCTCAACACCTCATACCAGTAATTGTTCGGCTTCCGCCCCCTGCTCAAAGAAACTTCTAAGGTGGTAATGTCATATATCACCCTGATTTCCATATACTCCTTCTCCCTGCACCCGAACAGCGTATATCCGCCAGAAGAGCCGTTCACATAATACTCTCCCTCTTCAACATATGCCTTCTGCAAACGCCAATAATTGCGGGTATAATAATCATCAAAGTTATCCTGACTGATTGCACGGTACTTGTATCCCTTCTGTCGCGCAGGAACCTTCACCGGCCTGATTTCGCATATGGAGATACCGCACCAGGGATTATCCTGATATTCCTCATTCGCTTGAATGAAATACTTGGAAGTATGAAACACAGCAGTGGATGAAGAACGGGCAGTACTGTGGCAGCTCGGCACGAATGCCTCAATATAGCCCACACCCTCACGCGGCTTTTCGATAGGGTCCGAAAAAATGTCTTTCATCGTGAGATAATGATTATCCGCCGCATAGTCCCGGCAAGGACCTACAGCTTCTCCGAATAATAAATAAACCAGCTCAAGACAAAGAGCCTGGCAAAACTGGAAGCATCAAACGACGCGGAGCACAGAATCGCCGAATACACATACAGCCCGACAACCTTATACACCGACTCCGGATCCGAGCAGCCCGCCTTCGACGCAGAAAGACCCTCGAACGCGCGCTGAGCGATCACACCAGCCGCGCCCCTCTCATCAGTCGGCAGCATAAACCACCGCCTTGTGGCCAACTCCTGCC
>JAZLIS010000031.1:0-3377 GCA_045617505.1 Bacteroidales bacterium
CTTCGCGTTGGCGGGACTCATACAGCCTATCCAGTCGCTGATGCGGTAGAGTTCCTTCTCCTTCCTGCGGAACGACCGATACAGAAATCCCTTGGGGCCGGACTTGGAAAGCATCCCAAGGTCAACGGCATTCTGCGGAAAAATATCCTTCAGCAGCAGATAGGTCATTGCCTGCGGATTGAGTTTTTTCACGTATTTTATGGCACCCACAAAGGTGATAGGAGGAGTGGCGTAGGCAATGATGTCGAACTCCACCCCACGGAAATACTTCTTAATGGCTCGCTTGAACAGCATCTCAATCGACACCTGCCCCAGTCCCTTCTCGACGATGTTGGTCTTGGTCACGTTCAGCGTCCGCACGCCCAGAATCTTGATGCCGTACTGCTCCTTCAAACTTGTAGGCATCCCCATTCTCCGCTCCCTTGGTGACACCAAATAGACATTGTGTCCCTCATCGCGGAACTTCCTCAAAAAATCCGTATGCACGCCCCCGGCATTGATGTCAGTAACTGATGACATTGTAAGGTAAAGTATATTCATATCTTCGTTTATTTCATTACTGCATTCCAAGCGCACCTGAAAAGGCACGCGACATTACTCTCCTTTGCAAAGGCACGGAATTTCCAGCCGTTGCATATCAGTATATTGTAGGCCACATTCAGATGGCCGTTCTTGAATCTTTTCTTCTTGCCGAGGGCGAGGATATCGTCCAGCATCCGGCTGTCGGTTTTCGTCAGAGAGGTTGAAGGGTCTTTGCAGACGTATTCCGCCACACGGGTCATTGATTCCGCAAACTCCCGCATTCCGAAGGCTTCAACAGTCGCCAGAACCCGTTCCCTCAAGTTTTCGTCTTCGTTTTCGTTAAAACAAAGATACCAATCCATGATATGCTTCAGCGAAATCCCATCCTCCAGCATGAAGTGAGTGTATGAATGAACCGTCAGGAAGAGAGCGTTGAAGTAATCGTTGGGATAGATGCCATCTGGGGTTCCCAAGGCTTCCCGAAGGGTTTTCTCAATGAACCGACCGTTCCTGAGATTTTTCCAGGCAATAAAAGATTTGTGGTATTCCACCATCACCCCCTGAAACATAAATCCCGTGTGCTTGTAGTCGTCACGAATCACCTTCACATTTTGCAAAAACCTGTCATCGTTATCGTTATCGTCATCGTTGATATAGACGTCCAAATCCACACTCGACCTATGTGACGGAACCGGATACTTTCTCGCAACAGCCAGACCCTTCAGCACCACTATCGGGCACTTCTGAGCCAACGCCTCGGCAGCTTTCAACGTCTGACTGTAGTCTCCTTCCGTCTGGAAAGTCGAGCCGAACCACTCGTATTTCAGGGGCTCCAGCTCAGGAGAATCCAAAGCCAACTCTAAGCTCTCAGCACTCAACTCTAAGCTCCTCTGCAAACCGTCAACTGCAATGGCGGCAACGCCCTGCTCGAAGGAGAGGTCGATGTTCTCTTTCCAGTCCGACTCGCTGAGTACAGACAAGTCCATCTCGTCGGCAGATGCGCCAAGAGACAGACGGATAAGAGATAGCAATATGTCAGAGTTAGCCATAATCTACACAAAATTACAAAAACTTAAGCATACCTCAAGCGATTACGCGAGGGGTATGCTGTAAATAACGGATTTTAACGGTGATTTATTGTGCGAAGTTCGTACATACGCAAATCATTTGCGTGTGCGAAAAGTTGCACGGACGCGAGTGACTCGCGTTTTGCGCAACTTTTTCGGAGGGTTATGCATCCTTGCCGGAGACCTCCAAGGAGGTATCTCCTCGCTGGATCTTGACTGACCGGCCGGCGGCGATGGCTTCGGGGAGTTTCTCGACTACTGCGAACATCAGGAGCAGTCCTACAGCCGTCAATACTGAGCCGTCAATCGAACCCATAGGTGGGCAGAAGAAGCCGCCGACTATCAGGAGGATGCTGACTACGAGGGTGATGCGATAGACTGTCATAGCTCATCAAGTTTTTTACGAAAGGGAGGACTGGGGGCGGAAGCCCCCAAGTCTTCCCTTACTGTCAGAAGCCGATGCCTTGGCCGCTGTCATCGCCTTCGGAACCTCCACCGGTGCCGGAGCCGGAGCCCGGGTTGTCAGGGTTTTCGTCGTCCTCGTTTTCGCCAGAACCAGATCCGCTACCTGAGCCGCTTCCTGAACCTGAGCCGGAGCCCGAGCCAGAGCCGCTGCCGCTACCGCTTCCGTACCCTACCTCATAGTCCGGGGTGAGGAAGGAGCTCTTTTCGCCGCCGTAGCTGTTCACGGCACCCTGGTAGGCGTCCTCGTTGGCGTAGGTGGCCAGAAGGGCGTTGTGGTCGATGAGGGTCTGCGTGCTGACCTTGGTCTTGCCGGCAGTCTTGCGGGAGTGAACCCAGCAGTAGGCACGGTTGCCGCTCACGGCTGCGTGGGCCAAGTGTCCGTCCACCACGGTGAAGGCTTCGGCAATCACCTGATTCAGGAGCGGAGCCGTATTGCTCTTGTCCAGAACCACATAGCAGGCGTTGAATGCCCCGTAAGGCAGGGCCGTGGCGGCATTCACCAGCTGCTCCACGTCGTAGAACGAAATCTGGTCGCCATAGTTGTAGTCAGGGTTGTTCTGCACCACCGCATTCGCAAACTGTGCGATGGTCGTAGAGGCGTCAATCACCAATGAGCCCAGAGCGATGTCGGTCACATCCCGACCATTCACAGCTGCCGCCACGATAGCGGGCAGAGAGCCCTGGGTGATGGTGTAGGGAGCCACTATGCAGGCGCCACCCGCCACCTCGCTCTTGGTCAGATAGACCGGGGCGTGCTGCATATTCACCTTCACGAACATGTTGTAGTCGCTCACACCGGCAGCCTTGTTCTCGAAACCGCTCCGGAGCAGAGGCATAATGCCCTTGTACATCTGGATGATGTTGCCCCACTTCATGCGCACCCTCTGCTGAGCCGCAGTCTTGCGGTCGGTGGTCGCCGTAATCTTCTCAGAGACAATCGTGCGTCCCTGTACCTGGCTGAAAGTAAAGTCTCCAGCCGATCCCGACATACGTCGGATAAGTCCTTTCAATATTGCCATAATCAAAAATCGTTTTTAGGGTTGAACAATCTTCCGCCTCCTTCAGGCCTTCGCCCTGACCTCATCCTCCGTTGCAAGGCCCTTCCCCGTACACCCCTCCTCCGTTGACTTCGTCTACGTCGGACGGGACTCGGGATAGAATTCAAGCAAGCTTGATTCTCTCCTCTCGCTCCTCCCTCCGTTCGTTGTCCGTTCATTGTCCGTTCTGAAACGGAGAAATAGCGGAGGTAGAGCGACCTTGGTACGAACCTGCTTCGGAGCTGCTGCCGCGAGCGACACGGACAGAGCCTTCCGGCTGCGGGTG
>JAZLIS010000032.1:0-6087 GCA_045617505.1 Bacteroidales bacterium
TATAGTATGGGAGCATATCAACATATGTCAAGCCTCCACCCGGACCTTGTTGACAAAGCCAAACAATACGGATATCCAGAATCAAGCATATGCATCCTTAGCGGGGACGAGGCAAAACTTAAAGCCGAATTTTCTGAAACATACAAGAACCTCAATTCTTGCAAACACAATCGAGATTCCAGAACCGCAATGGAATATGGGCAAGATCTCGTGGCGTCATGGTTATTTGAGGATTATTTGATGGAAAGTCTGCAAGAGGCTGGCGTAGCCATCATCGGAGCAGGAGCTGACAAGAATAGAGAAGTCCTTCCTACCACAAAAGTATCGGCGTCAAGTGACTGCGTCGTATCATACAAGGGAAAAGAAAGGCTTCTTGAGTTGATGAGCGACTACACAGGCTACTGGGCAAAATATGGCAAGATGGAACTTCGCGATGCAAAATTCACGAAAATGAAAAGTTCCAAATCCCTCTTTTTAGGAGTTTCCACCGTTGATAACAAGTATATTCTCCTTGATATGGGTGGAGAATTCGAGGCAAAATTCATCGAATCATACTTCTTGTATGGCGGAAAACCAGCCTATTCTGTTAAACTTCCCAAACAATCGATGAAAGACCTTGACTTTCATATCTTGGCATCAGACATCATTGACAAGATATAAAAGTCATCGAAATCAAGAGTTCATAGAGCATCGTCTTACATACGGTGCTCTTTTTTTCGTCAATCGCGTCCAGGGAACTTCAAAGCACGAATTTTGCTCCCGTCGCCACAGAAGTCATTGCTTTCGGATGCATTAAGACAATCAAATAAAATAGCGTCATTCTCCTTGCAACTTTCGTATTCACATTCAAGCGTTTCTTCGGCAAAAGAGATGGAACTATAGATACGGCACACTTCTGCCGACCCTGGTTCGTTACAACTTATCGTAAAGAAAAGATAGTTGCGGCCGTTTGAAATAACACCAGCACTGCAATAGCCGTTAACATCGAAGTGCTCTTCCTCATAAACAAAATCCCAACACATAACATTTAAATTATAAACATTACAATCTCTCAAGCACCACATCGAGCGAGCACGAAAGAATTTCATAGTAGGAATCAGTGCACCCGGAGAACCCATTGTTCACTGAGAACCTGTACAAATATAACTCATTATTTCGAAGTTGCAACAAGAATTCTTTTGGTAACAAAGAAAGGCCCCTTGCGGGGCCTGACTTGACATCTATTCTTTGGGGACATTCTTCGTCACTCCCACAAACTCCAGATCAAATTCTTCGATGAGAGCGGCAACATTCTCCCAGTATTCCGGTGAAATGTACTTCTGCACTTCAAGGAAGACGGGATTCGTGCTCACCAACTCAGCGGGTGGCGGCTCCGTCCGGGGAGAAGAGATGCCTGCATTTCCCGCCTGCATCTCCGCTATGAGAATGTCGGCAATGTCGATATGGGCATCACGCTGCACCTGAGTTGCTGACTTTTCCAAATAATCCGACACGGCAATATGCAGGTGCGGACGCTCGGAAGCCTTTTCAACCCAGACATCATAGCCATCGACATCGGGGAATGCGACAATCTTTCTTCCCTGAAGGACCTCAACCCTGTCGTTGAGTTGACCTTTGCCTCCGGTGGCAAGCCAGATGCATTCGGGTCGGAGTGCGGAACAAATGACGGCAGTCTTCTCTGATTCGACGAGAGCAACGACTTTCTCCGGATAGAGTTTGAGCAGGTGTTCGCCAAAGAGACACTGCGTGAGTTCCCACTCCTGAGGGAGCAATCCCTGCTGCTTAAGCAGAGAATGCACCCAGGTGATGGGAGTTCTGGCATTGGGGTCTTTGATACGATGGCCTGTCTCTGGATTGTAGCTCATAACCTTGCCGGTACGGCAGCGGCCTGCAATGTCGAACTGGTAGAAAATCACATCAAGGTTCTTGGTCACACCGAGGCGGTATTCCTGAACCAAGTATATGACCTGCTCCGGCGTGAGAAAAGTCAGCAGGAAAAGCAGGAAGTGACTTACCGGTTTGGTCCGAACGGTTTTGAGTACTGTTTCCATAGGAATGGTGCAGAGTTCACCGGAAGGCAGCATCTTCGGTTGAGGCTTCTCGGCAATCTTCGGCTTGGGTCTGGGCTGCGAACGTTTGGCCCATTCCGGTGCTTTACGCCAGTCCTCTCCGCCGCTGTTACGCCGCTTGAACGGGTTGTATTCGCTTGGTGGGTACTTGACGTAGCCGCAGGATGATTCGTGGTCACAGCGTCCGTATTCCTCGCCGACAATCTGTTCATTAGCGTCAACGTAAGGAGAGAAACAGTGCGGCCTTCCACAGCTCGGACAGGTGAGGCGTGATGCTTTCCCTCTGTACTTCATCAGATGATAGCGGTATTCCATATCAGTCCTCCTCATCTTTGAAAGGCAGTCTCACCGTATCGGCTTGTATCGTTTGTATCGCTTGTGTCGTTTCCGATACACCGATACAGTCCGATACAGGGGTTTCGGCATTGTCCTCAAGGGTGATGTTGTTGTCCTTCGCCTTCTTGAGGCGGCGCTGAACCTTGCCGAGCGACATTTCAAGAATCTTGGCAATGTCACGCAGGGTCTTGCCGTCTTTCTGAAGCTGAAGGATTTCCATAATCTCCTCAACGTCATCGGAGCCCTCTCTTGATTTGAGATGGTCATCTTCCTTGCCGTAGTCCTGGAACTCGAAGCGCAGGAAGCCGTCAGTTTTGTTGACATCGTAAATCATCACATTCTCGGAGTCATAGAGGAATTCGCCGGTGCGAACCTTGACCTGCTTGACGTAGCGGATGTTGTTGTCCTTCGCGCTGCGGGCGATGGCGATTCCGGCATCAAAGAAACTGATGAGCTTCGCGCTGCCGGCAAGGTCGTTCTGGGTAATCGGCTCGTATCCTCTGCGCTTGGGCGTGTGGGCGATGACAATGGTGGTGAGGTTGTACTTCTTCTTGAGGCGTATCAGCTTCATCATAAACGAGCTTGCCGTTGCTGCCTTTTCGCTGTCATTGCAGATAAAAGTGATGTTGTCAACGAAGACGAACCTGACTCCCTGTTTGGCAGCTTCCTCTATGGATGCGAGAATTTCTTCTTCAAGGTCAGCTCCGACAATGAGTTCAGGGTCAATCTCTGCACGGAGGAAGTTGTCGGGGAATACGTGAATCTGACCGGTTTCCTTGTCGGTGTAGCGCATCTCAAATTGCTTTTCGGACAATTCGAGATCTACGACCAGCACCTTCTCCGTCCTTGCTATCTCTTCGGCTATCTGGATGGAGAATATGGACTTGCCGACATTGCTTGACGCGAAAATGACGGTATTTTCAAATTCCACAATCAGACCTTTGAAGAATGTGCGGGGGTCGGGACGGCGCAGGGAACTTTCAATCCAGGCATTCGCTGATTTGACCGAAAGGAGGCCGACGTGCTTGGGCGCAAGTTTGGCTTTTTCAACTTCCTGCGCAATGGCTTCGAGCGGATTTGCTGAAACTTGGCTTGCAGCGGGGTCGTCCCCGGGTTGTTCCTTGCTCGTTCTTTCCGCTTCGGCGGCCTCCGCCTGCCTGATGGCAGACGAAGGGTCGAGGTCTACAAGTTCTGCATTTTGCAGAGCTTGGACTGAAGTATCAATGCTATTTGTTCCCATTGCGCTTGCGGATTTTAACTGTGAAATCACTTGTGCCGAAAACTGCTTCCAGTTCGGACTTCTTACAGTAGGTGCGTCCATTGTTGCGGTGAGGGATGATGGTCCCATCGCCAAGATGGATGCTCAGTTCAATGCTACGGAGGCTCGGAAGCCTGAGGAAATCGGTGACGTCAGTCCATTCGTTTTCGAATACTGCGTCCATGTCGTGCGCCTTGAGGTCGGCGAGGATGGAGGCGATGAGGTCGCCTATAAGGATAGGCTGACTCATAGTGATCCTCCTTTTCTGTACCCGTGGGACGCGATGGCTGTAGCGCGGATTTCTTCTGCTGTCTTTTTGCCTGATGACATCAACCAGGCATCTATCTCGGACTTGAGGAAGCTGAGCCTCTTGGCTGTCTTGTGGTATGGAATCTGGCGATTGCATACCCAGCCGTAGACTGTGGCTTTGGACGGTTTGTCCGGGAGGTAGGAGCAGAGTTCTGTGAGGTTGAACCAGACAGGGGTTTCCTCTGCATGCTGATTGTCCGTGAGGGCGAGGACGAGGTTCTTCAATTCTCTTACCTCGTCTCGCAGCTGGAGGGTGACCTCCGGCAATTGATCAAATGTTAATTTGTCAGTATTCATTTTGTTTTCCCCTGCGCAGTCTCAACCTTGCTGTACTGTGGAACTCACAGGGTCAAGCGGCCAAAGGTAGTACAGCAAAAAAATTACCTCTGCCGCTTGCAGGGGCAAAGGTAATGTCAACATATTGAGTTGTAGGGTACTACAGAGGGTCGATTATTGCATTTTAGAGTACTCCAAAATTATGCATCCTTATCGTTATCTATCCGAGAGGCCATTTCAGGAAATAGTTCCCTGACAGCATCAGCAACTACTACAAGGTCTTTTTGTATCTGCTCATCTTCAAAATCAAATCGAAGATTGTCGTATATATTCTTTGGTGACTTATTCGCAACTTTCCAGATTAGTCTTTTCCAAGCAGAACGGTTCATATACTCATACTTGAGTCCAAGCTTGTCAAAGATGTAGTAGAAGAATAGACAGCATTGCTGAGAGGTAAATGCCTCGGGTTTTAATTCCGGCTCAAGATACTGCTCGTCAAGATCCTCAAGCTGTTTCTCAAGTTCGGCAATTCGGGCTTTTAAGGAATTGATTTCTGCAATATTCTCGTCTTTATTGGGTGCCGGAACAGGAGGAAGTTGGAATGGCAAATCAAAGTCAGGTAATTCATAATCTGGACTACCATTTGACGGCGGCAATGGCTTTCCATTTGAGTCTATTCCATAGAATTTATCAAAATAATCTCTGAAGTAGATGGACTTGACGAAGTCAGGTGACGCACGGACCTCTTCTAATTTTTGGTCAATCATCTTTTGGAATTTCTCGTTTTGGTCAGCACCTAACTCTTTCAATATAATAAGAATTCTCAATTGCTGATCTTTGCTGCCAGCATTATCGAGCAAATCGTGCCTGTATTCTCTACTGTGAATTTTCGTTTCATTCAATTTGAAGTTCTGTTGCAATTCAACATGCTGTAGGAAGTCAATGTCATTTGATTCATCAACGGTGTTGAATTCTTTTTCGGCCATCTCTTTGAACTTTCTAAAGAAGTACCTGTCATCAGACTGCCTTTGTCTTATGAAATGCATCAATCTGTATGCAGGGGATGGCAAACATGACTGGCTGTATAGTATCGTGTATGCCATCGAAACGACAGCATCTGCATAGTAATCCCTTAAATTTTGCGCCCAACCATTATCATCTTCTTCGCCTGCGTAATACTGTTCAGGTATGTGCTTATATATGTTCGCAGAGAATAATAAATTAACGCAAATTAAGTATGCGTCAGCTATTATACTGGAAACATTGAAATTATCACTAAATGGATCTCTCCCGAGTTCAGGCAGAAACTCCACATACATCTCTTTCCCATCAAGACGCAACTGATTATAACAATCAAGAAACTGTTCATACAGTAATGTATCTAACCTACCAGAAGGGCAAGCGTTCGGAAGGCATTTATATGCAGGCTTGTAATACCTGTTGAAGTGTGTATAGTCAGGAATATTATTCATTGCTTGATGGTATTATAGTGGTTTTCTTTATCTTCAGTCCTTCAGCGGCTTTGCGCTTGTCTTTGTCCATTACTTCGGTGTAGATCTGGGTGGTGCCTACGTTCTTGTGGGTGAGCATCTTGCTGACTACGTAGATGTCGGTTCCTGATGAGAGGAGGAGGGTGGCGTAGGTGTGACGGAAGCAGTGGAAGGTGATGTGTTTGTCGATGCCTGCATCTTCAAGCCATCCTTCAAGTTCTCTCTGTACGAGGGCGTAGGTGAGGCCTTTGAAGATGGTGCCTTTTCCGGGCTTGCCGCAGAATTCAAGGGCTTCTTCGGTGATAGGAAGGGAGGCATCGGTGTCGGTCTTGTTGGTGGTGAGGCGGAT
>JAZLIS010000033.1:0-2726 GCA_045617505.1 Bacteroidales bacterium
TTTATTTTATAAACCATCTTTGGAAAAAGAGAAGCAAGGAGGTCGACTCTCACTTGCTTAAGCTAGCATAAACTCTTTTGGTCAAAGATGAATCCGATGCAAAGATAGTAAGTTTATTTTATAAACCAAATAATATTCAATTATTTTAACGAACCTGGCTATATTGGGAAACAGTAAGGGGAGTGCGCTCAAAACTTGGTGAATTTGTCGCTAATAACAGGTTAACTTGTTTCTGAAATCCAAAGACTCTTGCCGTCCATCAAACCTACATGTTTAACGCCCCTCACCATATCTGGAGTCCTGATATGGCTAAGCCGCCTATCTATGTATATTTTGTGGTTCCAGAGAGAAAGAACTTATTGAAGACAGGCATTGAAGCGGGGATAGGAAACGTCACTGTGCGCTTTCTGAAAATAGCCGAGCTCTGGTTCACTTATTAACCAGAGATGACAGCCGTAGTGTCAACCCATTGTGCTAATAGCAATGTCGGCAGCAGCAAGGCGGCAGAGTCAAAATATGCCTCATGAAGACTAAAGATTGAAATGCAGTTTGGTTTCGTAGTCTTTGTCTACGCAGACGGTTGCAGTCTTCTTTGTGAGGTTGTAGACCACGGACCATTGGGTATTGCTCGTTATTTCCTCAGGGTTGAGAAGCTGGTGGACATCCTTAAGCAGTTGCATCGCGTCGTCTTCGGTGAGGACACGCTGTTTCTCCTGAAGTCGGTTGTGAATGATGTCATAGCGGTTCTGACCTACGCCGAGGTTCTGCCACCCTTCTGTCAGGTAAAAGTTCGTGACATGATCTTCATCGAGTACATTGAGAGTCCAGTCCTTGGCTTTCGCGTCCTTGACCGGAGCTTCTTCTCCAGGACGGAAGTACTCGATCACGACTGATTTGCCGCTGGCATCTGCAACCAGGAAATGGTAATTGTTCGGAGAATCCTCGCCGTCGGCGAAGAAATTGTGGCTTCTGAACATCTCTACCGCTTCATCAACGCTCGCACATTCATCCAGGACGATACGGATGGCAAGGGACGGAACGATGTCGGACTTGTTGGAATCGTGCTGGACAGCTCCGCCGCCCCGCAGCGAAAGTACGCCGATGAACAGGCCTGCATCATTCATTCCGTCAAGGCAACAGTAAACGGAAGCTGCAGTAGGGACAGAAATATCGGTCGTACCGTCGGAGAGCGAACCTGCGACAAAAGTCTTTTCGTCAAGATAAGGCATCGCTGAGATGCATATCGACTCATACGCACCCGGGAAGATGTTATGGACAGCTACGTTAGCTGAGGATACGAATCGATAGTCGAAGTTTCTGCCGACTATGACATCCCCATCCGGAGACTTTACGCAAAAAGCGCTGCAACCATAGTCCATCTTGGAGTCCGATGCGCTTACCGGAAGATTAAGCAGGTTCTGAAAGACTTTCATGATCAGCTCTTCGCTCGATTTGGCGCCACCTTGGTCCATTATTTCATTCAGTTTGTAGTCTGCGGTATTTTCCATCGTGTAAAGATGACCTTCTTTGATGTCTCTGAGGGTAGCGGCTGTCGCTTTCTGTGCGTCAGTTTGGAGAATGGTGGCGGGATTGTCCGAAGGGATTCCTTCAATTTCCGAGAATCTGTGGCTGTTGCAGGATTGTATCGTTGTAAGAGCGGCCAGCACTATAAATAAGAATCCTATATTCTTCATCATAAAAAATACTGCTATACTATAGTATATAATTCGAAAGTTAAACATTATTAGCCATATACGCAAGAATCTCCTGAAATACTGAACTTAGCTCGGCTATGGTCACCAAAACATATATTGCTAACGTCCTTCAGCATACATGGACACCCGATAGACTTAAGCCTATCCATGTATGTTTCTAGCAACTGAAAGAAAGAATCTTTATTGAAAAACATTCCTCAAACCTTCCAAGTTCTTGGGTGCGTCATTATGCTTTATTTCCCTTCCTGTATTGAAGCGGGGTAAGGCCGGTCTGGGCCTTGAAGTACTTGCACAGCAGGCTGCTGCTGCCGAATTCCAGTTCCGAGGCAATCTGAGCAACACTCTGGCTCCCGTATATGAGTCGTACCTTGATTTCGGCAATGACCGACTTGTCAATGAGTTCCTTTGCTGTACGACCTCCGGATTTCTTGACCGCAACGCACAGATAATGATTGCTGACGCACAGCTTGTCGGCAAACCATCCTATATCCCTGTGTCGCCCGGCAGCCTGACCAATCAGTGCTACGAACCGGCGGCATAGCTGACTCCCGCGTGGCGCATTCGTTTCCTGCTGTGCGGACAATCTTTCAAAACGCTCCTTCGCGAACGATAGTATGCATGCTCCCATCTTCTGCGCGCTCTGGCTGTGCTCACCGCATGACTGGAGCAGCTTAAGATATAGAGCGGACATCTGCTGGAGCATCGCGGAATCCTCCTCTGACAGCAAGACCCGGATGTCCTTTCTGTGCTCCAGCAATTCCCACGGGGTATTGCCCTCGAATATCTCCTTGACGACGAACGGCGTGAATGCCATCCCTATGATACGGCAGTCGTCGCTGACAGATATTAAATGATATATTGTACCGGGAGAGAACAGTTCCATTGTTCCTGGAATGATTCTATTCCTGCCAAGGTTAGCCTCCGACTCAGCCTCTCCGGAAATGCATAGTGAGAGTCCCATATCCTTGAACAACATCGGCTCACCCTGCCGGCTGGCATTTCTGATGATGT
>JAZLIS010000034.1:0-6760 GCA_045617505.1 Bacteroidales bacterium
ATAGGTTACAGAGTGAATTCCACGGTTTGGCCGGCGGCAGTGTGGAATTCGCGGACAGTGTCGCCGCAACGCACTTTGCAGGGCAGTCCACTGCCGCTGGTGATGAGGGCTTTTGTCAGCCTTCCATCCTTCCAATAGATATCCACGCTGAAATTGCCTCTGGCTCTCAGGCCAGTGACGCTGCCCTCGGCCCACTGGTCAGGGAGTGCGGGAAGAAGATTGATGCAGCCGTCGTGGCTTTGGAGAAGCATCTCCGTCACGCCTGCGGTGCCTCCGAAATTGCCGTCAATCTGGAAAGGCGGGTGGATGTCCCACAGATTGTCCGCAGTACCCTGACTGAGAAGAGTCCGGTAAAGGATGTAAGCCCTTTTGCCGTCCAACAGGCGTGCCCACTGATTGAGTTTCCAACCCATTGACCATCCGGTGGATGCATCCCCGCGGTGGTTGAGCGTCACTTTGCAGGCTTCCGCCAATTCGGGGTTGGAGAGAGGGGATATCAGTCTTCCCGGGTGCAGGACGAAGAGATGGTTGACGTGCCGGTGATGGTCATCAGGGTCGTCGATATCCTTGCTCCACTCCTGCAGCTGACCGAAACGGCCTGTCTTGAAAGGATAGATATCCTCGGCCGTCTTCTCCCACCTGACGGCTGATTCTTCGTCAATCCCGAGTTCACGGGCTGCCAGACCGGCATCGAGAAGAAGTTCCTTCATCACTCCGTGGACGAAGGTCGCTCCCTCATCAGCGTGGCCGTGCTCGGAAGAGGCGGACGGATTTGCCATAAGATACCCTTCGGGATTTCTCCAGAGATAATCTTCGCAGAATTCGGCGCACCCCTTCATGATTGGATATATGGTCTGTGAGAGGAGCTGCCTGTCGCGGTTGAAGTCATAGATGTCCCACAGCTGGGTTGTAAGCCAGGCGGCGGCTCCGGGGTTGTAATTCCAGTGTACGCTGCCGGCCGACAGGGGTCCTGCAAGTCCGTAGATGTTTGAAGAGATTGAGGCGGCCCAGCCTCGGGCGTTCCAGTATTTTTTCGCGACATCCCTGCCGGTGGTGGCCAGAAGTCTGATGTAATCCACAAACGGCCCGGCACACTCGGCAAGATTGTCCTGCATGGCCGGCCAGTAATTCATCTGTATATTGATGTTGTTGTGATAATCGGAGGACCAGGGGGCATCTTCAGTCTGCAACCAAACGCCCTGAAGGTTGGCGGGAAGGTTGCCCGGGCGGGAACTGGAGATCAGAAGGTATCGTCCGTACTGGAAATAGAGTTCCTCCAGCCCTTTGTCTTCGGTCCCTTCACGGTATGCGGCAAGCCTCGCGTCTGTCGGGATGTCATTCACGGCACCGGAAAGATGGAGATTGACCCTGTCAAAAAGGGATTTGTAGTCAGCGATGTGCTCGGCCAGAAGTTCATCCCAACTTTTCCGGGTGGAAATCCATTCGCCGGTTGTGGCTTCAGGATTGACCCCGACGAAAGCTTTGGCATCATCTCTGGCTGGATTGAAATTGATTTTGTAATCCGTGTCGGCTGTGACGAGGATTGTAACCTCCTTTGAACCGCTCACCTTGATTTCTCCCTCTTCAACCTTCACCTCACCTTTGGGGGCCCGGACTTTGATGCGGACGGCGAACACCTCGCCGTTGTTGTCCAGAGTGCCGCGGAAGAGAGTTCCGTCCGTACCGTCGGAAACAGTCTCACCGTGAGCCAGACTGCTGCATCCATATTTTATTGAAAGATTCTGCGTAGTGCTTGAACTGAAACGGGCAACTATGAGCTGTGCCGGATATGAAGCGAAATAGGTGCGTTCATAACTTTCTGAACCGCAGTTGAATGAGACGCTTGCCACGGAGTTGTCGATATCGAGTTTGCGGACATACGAACTGACCGCGCTTTCGTCGAGTCCCGTGCTCACGAGCAACTCTCCCAGCGTGGTGAAAGTGCCCAGACGGTCGCAGTCCGGCTTATCAGGCTTACCGTTGAAGTTATCCTCGATGATTCTGTCTGCCTTCGCCACGTCGCCTTTGGCAAGAGCCTCCCGCACATCTGGCAGAAGATGCCAGCTCTCCTTGTTGATATCCCAGTAGTATTCAGGACCGGCCTTTACGCCGGGGCCTCCTGTCCAAAGCGATTTTTCGTTGAGGGTCAGGCGTTCCAATGCTATTGAACCCATTATGTTGGCTCCGAGGTCACCGTTCCCTATGGGCAGAGACCTGTATTCCCACGCCTGATTGAAGTCTCTCTTCATATCCGGGTCGGAATTGCCGTCATATTCGGGAACTTCGGTTTGAATCCAGCAGTTTCGCTCGGAGGTGCAAGGTTCGTCGAACCATATCGTGTGGTTTCCGGGGGTGTAGGCATTTCCGCAGGAAGCCACAGTCAGAGCGCAGAATAGAGTCAGGGCTATATTCTTCATATCAGGGATTTTCATTTTATTTATATTCAGGACGGTACGAGGTGATGCCGGGCTTCGGGAAATCTGCCGGAACTTCCTGTGTGACATTGCCTGTAGCGGCCCATTCGGCTCCGCGGAGAAGGAGTGTCTGGAAGCCGACGCACTGCATTGCAGGGCTGTCTTCGAGGCTTTCACCGGCGTGTCCGATGGCCAGATGGAATATTCTTGCCTTGCCGTAATCCACTGTAAATACGAGCGGTTCCTCTCTGCCTGACCCGCCGGTAGCCGCATCGGAGGTTCCGGTATAGAGCAGGTCCTTGATGTTCGCGGGGCCTCTGAGGCAGTCGTAGAGTTCATCCTGAGCGTGGAGCCATCCGTCGGGAAGCCCCTTTGTTACAGGATGTTCCGCATTGCGGCAGTGCATAGCGTACTCTCTCTGCTGTCCGTGGTTTCCACCGGGACCCGGAGTCTCGAAATCCTTGTAGAGTTGTCCGTCTTTCAGATAACAGTATGGCCCGTCCTTCTCCGTGCGGCCGCCCCATCCTCCGAGGGCTATGATTTTGTTGAACTCTTCCCACTCGGTGAATGCATTGTCAGCAGCGTGATATATGACAATTCCGCCGCCGCTTTGCACATATTCGAGGAACGCCGCGTTCGTCTCTTCGCTCCAGCTGTCACCGTTATAGTCGAGAACCACTACGTCGTATGAGCTGAAATCGGGAGTGAAGGCACTCATATCGCCGTCCGCTTTGGGGGTCAGGGCGATATCGGTTGAGAAAAGACCGGAGTTGTCGAGAATGAGCTTGAGCGCCTGATGGCTGACAGGCCAGTTGTGGTTGTTCTGTCCGCTCACCACAAGGGCCTTGAGGGGAATGGTCTGTTTGGGTGCGCAGCCGGTCAGCAAGAGTGCGGCAATCGCGCAGATGGTTGTCAGGAAAGAGATACGTTTCATAATATGCTATTTTTTATTGTTGTTTCCGAGAATATGTCTTATTGCGGTCTGGGCGCAAGCGCAGCCGAAAGCGGCTGGCAGATAGCTGATTGTACCCACCTGGGATTTCTTGTTGCTCACTTCCGACTGCTCCTGAGGGGTCATCTCCACGATTGCGTCATTGTCCGGCAGTTCTTCGCTGAAGACGACGGGAAAGCCCTTGCTGATGCCCAGATGACGCAGCTTCTTCCTGACGATGTAGGCCAGGGGGCAGTTGAACGACTTGGAAATGTCCGCTATCCGGATTTTTGTCACGTCATATTTGGCTCCGGAACCCATCGAACTGACGAGCCCGATACGGTTGTCCACGCAGTGCTTTATCAACGCCAGTTTCGGGGAGAGGGTGTCTATTGCGTCGATGACGAAATCGAGGCTCTTTCCGGCCGGGAAGATCTCACCGACATTCTCTGCCGTGAGATAGCAGTCCCTGACATCGAGGTCCAGTTCCGGATTTATGTCCATAAGCCGTTCGGCCACGACTTCGCTTTTCCGCCTGCCGACAGTTGAGGACATCGCGATTATCTGGCGGTTCCGGTTCGTTTCGCTGATGGTGTCGCAATCCAGAACGGTGATGTGGCCCACTCCGGCACGGGCAATCATCTCCGCTGCCACGGCTCCCACTCCGCCAAGACCCACGACAGCGACGGAGGCCCGTGAGAGAAGGTCCAGACCCTCTCTGCCGACAAGTATCTCCGTTCTGTCAGTCCACATTATTCAGTGGTTTTGGCTTCGTTCCAGAGAGCGTCCATCTCTTCGAGTGTCATCTCCTTGAGTTTTCTACCCTGTTCCTTCGCCTTCTCCTCCACATATCCGAAACGGCGGCGGAACTTTCCGTTGGTCTTCTCGAGCGCCGTGTCGGGGTTGAGGTCGTAAAGGCGCGCGGCGTTCACCAATGAGAATATGATGTCACCGAGTTCCTCTTCGGAAGGGTTTTCCTCGAATTCGGCAATCTCCTCCTTGACTTTGGCCCAGACCTCCTCGCGATCCTCCCAGTCGAACCCGACCGCCCGTGCCTTGTCCTGCATACGGTATGCCTTGATGAGGGAGGGAAGGGAGGCGGGGACCCCGCTCAGGACGGTCTTGTTGCCGTCCTTTTCCGTCTGTTTGAGCTGTTCCCAATTCTTCAGCACATCCTCCACGTTCTTTACGGCGGTGTCGCCGAATACGTGAGGGTGACGATAGACCAGCTTGTCGCACAGGAGATTGCATACGTCGGCAATGTCAAAGCTGCCTTTCTCGTCTCCTATCTTGGAGTAGAACACGACGTGCAGCAGCACGTCTCCGAGTTCCTTTGCGACATTGTGCAGGTCATCCGCCATTATTGCATCGGAAAGTTCATATACCTCTTCTATGGTGTTGGGACGGAGGGACTCCATCGTCTGTTTTCTGTCCCAGGGACATTTCTCCCTCAGTTCGTCCATTATGTCGAGCAGGCGTTCGAACGCCTTAAGTTGATTTTCTCTTTTCATAATGTCGCAAAATTACTAATTTTGCAAACTGGAAACAATTTATTGACAAAAGATATGAAACAAATCAAATTCACCTCAGCCGAAGAAGCGGTGAAGGTTGTCAAGAGCGGCGACCATATCCACTTCAGCAGCGTAGCCAGCGCTCCTCAGGTTCTCATCCAGGCTCTCTGCTGCAGGGGGGACAACGGAGAATTGAAAAACGTATGTATTCACCATCTTCACACTGAAGGTCCAGCACCCTACGCCGACGAGAAGTACAAGGGTGTCTTCTTCCATCAGGCTTTCTTCGTGGGCGGCAATGTCCGCAAGAACGTTCAGGCCGGCTGGGCTGACTATATTCCCATTTTCTTGAGTGAGACTCAGAAACTCTACCGTTGCGGAGCAGTGCCCTGCGATGTCGCCATGATACAGGTTTCACCCGTTGACAAGCACGGGTATGTGTCTCTCGGTACTTCTGTCGATGCCACCCTCGCGGCAATCGAGTGTGCCAAGACCGTCATAGCGGTAGTCAACAGCAACGTTCCCCGCGCCTGGGGCGACGCCATCATCCCTGCGGATATGATTGACATCTGGGTTGAGGACAACACTCCTCTCGTGCCCGCATCCTTCGCCGCTCCCTCGGAAATCGAGACGAAGATCGGTATCAACTGCGCGAACCTCATCGAGGACGGCACCTGCCTCCAGATGGGTATCGGCGCCATCCCCAACGCAGTGCTTGCACAGCTCGGAAATCACAAGAATCTCGGTATCCACACCGAAATGTTTGCCGACGGCGTGCTCCCTCTCGTGAAGAAGGGTGTCATCAACGGTATGAACAAGAAAATCGACAAGGGCAGGATGGTCTCCACTTTCCTTATGGGAAGCCAGGAGGTCTATGATTTCATCGACGACAACCCGATGGTCGCAATGATGGACGTGGGATACACCAACGACCCTTACGTCATCGCCAAGAACCCCAAGGTATGTGCAATCAACTCTGCGCTTCAGGTCGATCTTACCGGTCAGGTCTGCGCCGATTCCCTCGGAACGAAGTTCTACAGCGGTGTGGGCGGACAGATTGACTTCACCTACGGCGCATCCCTTTCAGAGGGCGGAAAGGCCATCATAGCGATGCCTTCAGCAACAAACAAGGGTATCAGCAAGATTGCTCCCGTTCTGACGGAGGGTGCCGGTGTCGTCACAACCCGCAACCACATCCACTGGCTGGTTACCGAATACGGTGCCGTCGATCTCTACGGCAAGAGCCTTCAGGAAAGAGCCAAACTTATCATCAGTGTGGCTCATCCCGATGCACGCGAGAGTCTGGACCGCGCCGCTTTCGAGCGCTTCGGCCCCCACTACCATCTGGTATAAGAATCCCGTCGGCAGGTGGGAACATGCCTGCGACGGATGCTGAGCTTCAGTGCCTGAAAGTTGCTCGTCCGCTTCGTGATGTCTGCGGGTCCCGCCGGCGGCCGCATCACTATCATCGTAACTTTTTTTGCATTTCCGGGAAATAATGTCTTAATTTTCAAGGCCGCGGCTTCGTAGTGTCTGGACGGTACGACCTGTTCCGGCCAAAAGAGATAATACATAGTAACTCATTATGAAGACAATATTCAATTTTTCATCTTCGCAGCACAAATGACATTCTCCCTCCGAAGGTTGCACAAATCTGTGATGCAAAATTAGAGAATCCATACATATTTCTATAAAATAATTGTGAGATTCCGACAAAATGGCTAATTTTGTCCTTGCAAAACCATAAAAATTTTGAGAAATGGAACAGGAGCGGGTTTTCAAAAGAAAAATCTACGGGAGAATGCTGCGCTGGAAGAGTGAAAAGGACGGAAAGACCGCCTTGCTCATCAGAGGTGCCAGACGGGTGGGCAAGTCCACCATTGCGGAGGAATTCGCCAGGAGGG
>JAZLIS010000035.1:0-2457 GCA_045617505.1 Bacteroidales bacterium
CAGAAATCAATAGAAAAGGACTTGAGAAAAGCCATCCCCCAGTCTGACGGTTCCTTGCTGACACCGTTCCAGCAGGCAAAGCGATATGCCGCTGAATTGGGCTATGACCGTTATCCCCGCTGGGTTGTCGTATGCAATTTCAAGGAATTCAACATATATGATATGAAGAATCCTCAGGGAGAGCCGGAAGTCATACTGCTTGAAAACCTCGAAACGGAATACTACCGCCTCCAGTTCCTTGTCGAGCAGGGCAACGAACACCTCAAGAAAGAAATGGAGGTCTCCCTTCAGGCAGGAGAAATCATTGGTCAGATATACGATGAATTCCTCAAGCAGTATATCAATCCGGATGACCCCCAGACACTCAAGAGCCTCAATGTCCTCTGCGTCCGTCTGGTGTTCTGCCTGTATGCCGAGGATGCCGGACTCTTCGGAGAGAAACGCTGTATGTTCCACGACTACCTGGCACAGTTCAAGCCGGGCAAGGGAGAAATGCGCAAAGGCCTCATAGAACTGTTCGAAGTCTTGAATACACCTGTCGAGGAAAGAGATCCATATTTGGATGACAGCCTCAAGGCTTTCCCGTATTGCAATGGTGGTCTGTTTTCAGACAGAAACATAGAGATACCCCGTTTCAACGATACGCTTGCCGAATTGGTGCTCAAGCACGCCAGCGACGATTTTGACTGGAGCCAGATAAGCCCGACAATCTTCGGAGCCGTGTTCGAGAGCACCCTGAACCCTGAGACCCGTCGCAGCGGAGGAATGCACTACACCAGTATCGAGAATATCCACAAGGTGATAGATCCTCTCTTCCTCGATGGCCTCAAAGAAGAGCTGGAGACAATCAAGGCAGAACCTATCGAGAAGAAGCGCGTCCAGAAGGCCCGGGAATACCAGGACAAACTCGCTTCGCTCAAATTCCTCGACCCTGCCTGCGGCAGCGGCAACTTCCTCACGGAAACCTATCTTTCGCTCAGGCGTCTGGAGAATGAGGCGATGTCCATAATCGGCGACCTGTTCAATCCCATCAAGGTCGATATCCATCAGTTCTACGGTATTGAGATAAATGACTTCGCCGTGGCCACCGCAACCACTGCCCTCTGGATTGCCGAGGCCCAGATGATGGCCGAGACCGAGAGGATGCTGCATATCAACCTCGATTTCCTGCCGCTGAAGAGTTATAACAACATCCGGGAAGGTAATGCCTTGAGGATTGATTGGAACGAAGTTGTTCCGGCGTCAGAACTGAACTATATAATGGGCAATCCGCCATTTGTGGGTCATCAGTGGAGGACACAAGAACAAGTAGAAGATATGGATATCGTCTTCGCCGATTATAAAAACTATGGAAAATTGGACTACGTTGCCGCTTGGTACAAAAAAGCCGTAGATTATGTCAAACCGAGCAAAAGGTTGATTCTGTGTGCTTTCGTGTCAACAAATTCGATAGTTCAAGGAGAATCTGTCGCGACGATGTGGAAACCGCTATTCGAGGAGTATGGGTTAGAGATTCAGTTTGCATATCGTACCTTTTTCTGGGATAGTGAAGCATCACTTAAAGCGCACGTCCATTGCGTAATTATCGGTTTTTCTTGTCAGCACATAGAACAGAAGAAAAGGATTTTCCACAACGATTCTATGAGTTCTTTTGTGGAAAATATCAATGGGTATCTTTTGGGAGCCCCTAATGTTTTTATCCAGAACAGAGGTGAGAATCTAACGGCTGGCCTGCCTCGTATGAGAAAAGGTAGCCAACCTACTGATGGAGGAAACCTTCTTTTGTCTGAAGAAGAAATGAAGGTTTTAATATCTTCTGAGCCATTGACGGCGCAGTGGATTCACCCATTTATGATGGGTGAAGATTTCATAAACAACACTAAACGATATTGTCTTTGGATGGTAAATGCAAATCCTTCAGAAGTAAGGAAATGCCATTCATTAGCAGAAAGGGCTGAGGCTATTAAGAAGTTGAGACTTGCCAGTCCGACTAAATCTGTTCAACGAGATGCAGAAACGCCGTTGCTTTTTACTCAAAGAAGACAGCCCGAATGTGAATATTTAGCAATTCCGAGAGTTTCGTCCGAAAGGAGAAAATATGTGCCTCTTGCATTTTTGAGTCCGGACATTATTGCTGGCGATAAACTTCAGTTTATTCCAGATGCATCACTTTTCATATTTGGTGTTTTGATTTCCAATGTCCATATGTCCTGGATGAGAGTTGTTGCTGGTAGGCTAAAATCTGATTATAGTTATTCTCCGGCTGTCTACAACAACTTCCCTTGGCCAACACCTACAGATGCCCAGAAAGCCAAGATCGAGCAAACCGCCCAGGCCATCCTCGATGCCCGCGCCAAACACCCCGACTGCTCCCTTGCCGACCTTTATGACGAACTCACAATGCCGCCAGAACTCCGCAAAGCCCATCAAGAAAACGACAAGGCCGTAATGGAAGCC